>NZ_BADI01000766.1:0-8488 GCF_000333555.1 Herbaspirillum sp. B65
ATCTTTACGCGGGCCCTGCTTGCCTTGCGGGTGCCGGATCTGGTAGTGCAGTCCGCGCAGTACGCCGCGTGCCGACCGGGAATGGTTGTCCTGGACGAATTGCACATCCACTGCGGTCTGTTCTTGGAAGCTGCGTTGGTTGAAGCTCTCATAGAAAAAGCCACGGCTGTCCCCGAACACCCGAGGTTCGATCTCCAGATCGCGACCATAGAAGATGTTGTCGCCCAGGATCGGTGCCGAGGGATCAGCACCGATGAAGTCTCGCCCGATCAGGAGGTGAATCCATTGGGATTGTTTTGCTGCCAGCGCCAGGAGTCGGCGCACATGGCATCCAGTCCAAGCTTGGCTTCCCAGCCCAGCTTGCGTCGCGCCTCGGCAGGGTCGGCATAGCAGGAAGCAATGTCGCCCGGGCGGCGCGCCGCGATGGTGTAGGGGATGGGTTTGCCGGCCGCCTTCTCGTAGGCCTTGACCACATCCAGCACACTGTCCGACTTGGCTTGCATCTCGGCCAGTTGCTGCTTGGCTTCTTCCAGCGGCAGGCCGGCGCGGTAGATCACCTTATAGGCGCGCTTGATCTCCATGATCTGCTCGCTGCTGAAGCCACGGCGGCGCAAGCCTTCGCTATTGATGCCGGAGGGCACCGCGCGGTTGCCGGCGGCGGTCACGAAGGGCGGTACGTCCTGGCTGACGGCCGCAGTAAAAGCGGTCATCGCGTGCGCACCGATGTGGCAGAACTGGTGAACGGTAGTGAAACCGCCCAGGAAGACGTGATCGCCCAGATGCACGTGGCCGGCCAGGGTGGCATTGTTGGCCAGGATGATATGGCTGCCCAGCTGGCAGTCATGCGCCAGGTGGACGTAGGCCATGATCCAGTTGTCGTTGCCGATGCGGGTAGCGCCCGCATCCTGGAACGTGCCACGGTTGAAGGTGACGAATTCGCGGATGGTGTTGCGGTCACCGATTTCCATCGTGGTGGGCTCGCCCGCATACTTTTTGTCCTGGGGCGCAGCGCCGATGGAGGCGAACTGGAAAATCTGGTTGTCGCGGCCGATGCTGGTATGGCCTTCGATCACCACGTGGGGACCGATGCGGGTGCCGGCGCCGATGCGCACGTCAGGGCCGATGACGGCATAGGCGCCGATCTCGACGGAGTCATCGATCTGCGCTGCGGGGGCAATCACTGCGCTTGGATGGATCTTGGACATATCCTGTGCTTCGATTGGGTTTGCAAAATGTGCATATTACATTGTAGCAATCTGCACAATGAATCAGGCCCGGCGCGATCTTGCCGATCGCCGCCGGGCCTGGCTTGCAGCCTCAAGCCGTGCAGGCCGGGCTGCTTTGAGGCATTCAGGCGCCCTGGCTGGCGTCGGCGGCGCTGCGCATGGTGCACATCAGGTCGCCTTCCACCGCCACCTGGCCATCCACCGTGGCCACGGCGCGGTACTTCCAGATGCCACGGGCGCGACGGGTGATTTCCACTTCCATCTTCAACTGGTCGCCGGGCTCCACCGGACGCTTGAAGCGGGCATTGTCGATGCCGACGAAGTAGACCACGGTGTTTTCATCGGGCTTGCGGCCTTCGGTCAGGAACGACAGCAGCGCGGCGGTCTGGGCCAGTGCCTCGATCATCAGCACGCCCGGCATCACCGGCTTGTGGGGGAAGTGGCCGTTGAAGAATTCTTCATTCACGGTCACGTTCTTGATGGCGGTGATCGTCTTGCCGCTCTCCCAGTTCAGCACGCGATCGACCAGCAGCAGCGGGTAGCGGTGCGGCAGGTACTGTTTGATTTGATTGATGTCGAGGCTATTCATTCTCTTCTTGATTCTCTGAAAGCGGGGCTTGGCCCGCTTGTTCTTGTGTCAACGTTTTGAGCGTTTTATCCAACGCCCGGATTTTCTCACGCATCGTGCCCAGATTGCGCACCAAGGCAGCGGATTTTTCCCAATCACGGTGTTCCGTGATGGGATAGAAGCCGGTGTACTGGCCCGGCTCCAGGATGGAACGCAAGGCCAGCGTACCGGCCGAGACGTGCACTTTGTCCACGATGGTGATGTGGCCATGGATCATGGCGGCGCCACCGATGGAGCAATATTTGCCGATTTTCGCGCTGCCGGCGATGCCGGCACAGGCGGCAATGGCGGTGTGGGCGCCGATGTGGCAGTTGTGGGCGATCTGGATCTGGTTGTCGAGCTTGACGCCCTCCTCGATCACAGTGTCGGCCAGGGCACCGCGGTCGATGGTGGTATTGGCGCCGATTTCAACGTCATCGCCGATCATCACGCGCCCTACCTGCGGGATCTTGATCCATTGCCCGGCTTCGTTGGCAAAACCGAAGCCATCCGCACCGATCACCGCGCCCGAGTGCACGATGCCCCGCGCGCCGATTTCACAGGCGTGATGCAGGGTGGCGCGGGCATGGAAATGGGTATCCTCACCGACCTTGGCGTGGTGACCGATGAAGCTGCCGGCGTCGATCCGGGCGCGCGCACCGATCACGGCCCCGGCCTCGATCACCACCAGCGGGCCGATCACCGCATCCGGCGCCACCTGGGCCGCAGGATCGACCACGGCGCTGGCATGGATGCCGGCGGGTGCCAGTACTTCGGCCTGGGCCTGGAACAACTGGGCGGCGCGGGCGAAATAGGCGTAGGGGTTGCGCGTGACGATGCGGGCACCGGCATAGGCCTGCACCTGGGCGTCGTCCGCCTCGGACAGGATCAGGGCTGCAGCCTGGGTCTGGTCGGCTTGCGCGCGGAATTTGGGGTTGGAGAGGAAGGTGATGTAGCTGGAACCTGCGGCATCCAGCGGCGCGATGCCCTGGACTGCGATGTTCGCATCACCCTTCAACTGCCCGCCCAAGCGCTCGACCAATTGCGCCAGTCGAATACTCATCTTGGCTTTCCGAATGTTAGGCGTTGCTTTGCGTTGCGATGGCACCGGGATTGCTCAATTATTCATATAGCAAGCCCTGAAGCGACATGCGGGCGCAGGGTGTTGCCACCCTGCGCCCGCACGGCATGGATGCGATTACTTGGCCAGTTCCTTCAACACCTTGTCGGTGATGTCGATACGCTTGGAGGCGTAGACAGCTTCCTGGAACACGATGTCGTACTTCTCGGACTCGGCGATCTGGCGGATCACCTTGTTGGTGCGTTCCAGCACCACGGCCAGTTCTTCGTTGCGACGCTGGTTCAGGTCTTCGCGGAATTCACGCTGCTTGCGCTGGAATTCCTTGTCCAGGTCGGACAGGTCACGCTGGCGCTTGGCGCGGTCGGAGTCCGACAGCACCGCAGCATCCTTGTCCAGCTTGTCGGACTGTGCCTTCAGGCGTGCGGCCATGTCTTGCAGATCGCGGTCGCGCTTGGCGAACTCGGCTTCCAGCTTGGCTTGCGCCGCCTTGGCGGGCGCCGCTTCGCGGAAGATGCGTTCGGTGCTCACGAAAGCGATTTTGGAGCTTTCCTGCGCATGGGCGGGGGCAAAGCTCAACAGGCAAGCAGCCATCACGATGGTCTGCAGGGACAGGAACGATTTGGTCATGAACTTCAAGATTACTCTCCGTATTACGAATCAATGATGACCGCTTTAGAAGCCGGTACCCAGTTGGAACTGGAAGGTTTGAGACTTGTCACCCGTCTTCAGGTTCAATGGCTTGCCGAAGCTGAGCTTCAGCGGGCCAATCGGCGACACCCAGCTGATACCGACACCGGCCGAATAGCGCAGGTCGTTCAACTTGATGTTCTGGCCATCGGCGAAGACGTTACCGCCGTCAAAGAAGGTGAACCAGCGCAGCGTGCGGTCCTGGCCGGAGCCGGGGAACGGGAATTGTAACTCCACGTTGCCATACAGGCGAGACGCGCCACCCATGGAGTCGCCGTACTGGTCCTTGAGGCTACCCAGCGAGGAAGCCTCGTAGCCGCGCACGGTGCCGATACCACCGGCATAGTAGTTCTTGAACACCGGATAGGGCTTGCTGCCGATGCCACGGCCGTAATCGACTTCACCATTCAAGGCCAGGGTCACTGCCTTGCTGAAGAAGGGCTGGAAGTACTGGTGCTGGTAGCTGGCGCGGTAGTACTTCAGGGTGCCCAGGTACGACACTTCCAGGTTGGCGCGCTGGTAGCGGCCAGAGGTGGGGACCAGGGCCGAGTCGCGGCCGTCGCGCTGCCATGCCACGGTCAGCGGGATGCTGGTGGTACGGGCGCTGCCGATACCGCAAGTGGCGGTCGAGGAAACGTCGGTCACATCGCAACCGGCGCTGCCGGCACCGCCGAAGTCGCGCACGTACTGGCGATACAGCGAGGGGCTGGTGCTGTCGGTGCTGACGTTGGTGTTTTCCAAGCCGATACCGAAGAACACGCGGTCCAGTTCCGAGAACGGCACGCCGAACTTGATGCTGCCACCCAGCGTCTTGACCCGGTAGTCACCGGTCGTATAGACCGAGGGACGGATCGTGCGCAGGTAGAGTTCGTAGGTGCGGCTGATGCCATCATCGGTGAAGTACGGGTTGGTGGTCGACACCGAGATGGTGCGGTAGCGCGAGCTGGTGTTGATGTCGATGCCCACGGTGTTGCCGCTGCCGAAGGCGTTTTCCTGCGAGATCGAGCCGGTCAGGCTCAACTTGTCCGATTGCGAGAAGCCGGCGCCGACCATGATGTTGCCGGTGGGCTTTTCCTCGACCTTCATGTTCACATCGACCTGGTCGCTGGTGCCCGGTACTTCCGGCGTATCGACGGTGACTTCCTTGAAGTAGCCCAGACGGTCCACGCGGTCGCGCGAGAGCTTGATCTTCTCGCCGTCGTACCAGGAATCCTCGAACTGGCGGAATTCGCGGCGGATCACTTCATCGCGGGTCTTGGTGTTGCCGGCGATGTTGACGTGACGCACGTAGACGCGCTTGCCCGGGTCGACCATGATGGTGAAGGAAACTTCCTTCTTCTCGCGGTCCACATTGGGATTGGCGTTGACGTTGGCGAAGGCATAGCCGAAATTACCCAGGCGCTCGCCGATCTTCTTGGTGCTCTCGGTGAGCTTGGCGCCGGAGTAGACGTCACCGGCCTTCAACTGCACCAGCTTGGCCAGTTCCGGCTCCATGCCGAACATCTCGCCTTCCAGCTTGACGCCGGAGACGGTGTACTTCTCGCCTTCCTTGATGTTGACGGTGATGTAGATGTCTTTCTTGTCGGGCGTGATCGACACCTGGGTCGATTCGACCTGCATCTCCAGGTAACCGCGGTCCAGGTAGTAGGAGCGCAGGGTTTCGATGTCGCCCTGCAGCTTTTCCTTGGAATACTGGTCGGCCTTGGTGTACCAGGTGAACCAGCCGGGCGTGGTCAGCTTGATCTGGTCGCGCAGGGTGCTGTCGGAGAACACCTTGTTGCCCACGAAGTTGATCTGCTTGATGCGCGAGACTTCACCTTCGTCCACCGAGAAGGTGATGGCCACGCGGTTGCGCTCGACCGGGGTGACGGTGGTGGTGACCTTGGCGCCATACAGGCCGCGCGAGAGGTATTGGCGCTTCAGTTCCTGTTCGGCACGATCGACCTGCGAGCGGTCGAAGATGCGCGACTCGGCCACGCCGATTTCCTTCAGGGCCTTGGTCAGCTGTTCCTTGTCGAACTCCTTGATGCCGGAGAAATCGACGCTGGCAATGGCCGGGCGCTCGACCACCTGCACCACCAGCACGTCGCCTTCGGCTTCGATGCGCACGTCACGGAAGAAACCGGTGGCGTACAGCGCCTTGATGGCGGCGGTGGCCTTTTCATCGTTGAAGGTATCGCCCACGCGCACCGGCAGGTAGCTGAAGACGGTGCCGGCTTCGGTACGCTGGATGCCTTCGACGCGGATATCCTTGACCACGAAGGGCGTGATCGCCATGGCCTGGCTGGAGCACAAGGCAAAGGCGGCTGCGGCGATCAGGCGACGGGAGAAGGTCGGAATGGGATGTTGCGCAGGGTGTAATTTCATCTATCGTTCATCAACAGTTTTTCGCCGCGGCACTGACAAGATGCTGGTAAGAAATTGAGAACGGATACCTGATCCATTGCCAATTGCTTAACAACTGCCGTCGGGGTTGGCCGGCAAATGTAAAAAATCCGGTCTTTCTCGCCGCCCCGCCGCATTGCTGCTCGCTTGCTCGCCGGGGCCGGCATCAGGCCGGATTCATCCTTGGAACATCAGTCGCACGATATCGTTGAACGCAGCAACGAGCATCAGCGCCATCAGTAATCCCAGGCCGGCGCGCTGCGCGATTTCCCCAAACCGCTCGGAAACGGGCCGCCCTGTCAAAATCTCCAGCGCATAATACAGCAAATGACCGCCGTCTAAAACCGGGATTGGCAAGAGATTCATCACGCCCAGGCTGATACTGATGAAGGCCAGGAAGCTCAGATAGCTCACCAGGCCCACGCGGGCGGTCTGTCCGGCATAGTCGGCAATGGTGATGGGGCCGGTGATGTTCTTGAGCGAAACCTGGCCGACGATCATCTTGCCGATCATCTTGATGGTCATCACGCTGGTATCCCAGGTACGCTGCGCGCCCTTGGCCACGGCGGTGAGGGGCGCATCGCTGATGGTGGCCATCTCGGGCGTCAGCGGCACCTCGACCTTGATGCGGCCGATGCGCTTGCCGCTGTCGCCCTCTTCCACCGTATCGGGCGTGACCCGCACTTGCAGCGGCATGGTGCCGCGCAATCCCTGCAACACCAGCGGCTTGCCGGCCGATTCGCGGATCTTTTCGACGAAGGCCAGGCCATCCTGGACCGGCACGCCATCGATGGCGGTGATGCGGTCGCCGGTCTGCAAACCGGCCGCCTTGGCCGGCCCATCCAGGATCTGGCCCAGGATCGCCGGCGGACGCGCCAAGGCCAGGCCCAGCTTGGCCAGGAAGTCGCCCTCCAGTTCATTGCTGTCGATACCGCCCAGGCGCAGCGTCACTGTGTCGAGCAGCTTGCCATTGCCGGCAGGATTGGGGCGCTCGACGTCGATGCGGGCATCGGCCTTTTCCAGCACCAGTTGCATCAGTTTCCAGCGCACTTCCGACCAGACCTGCACCGGCGCGCCATTGATGGCGGTGATGCGATCACCCGCGCGCAAGCCGGCCTGGTAGGCGGCACTCTGCTCGGTTGCGCCCCGCAGCACCGGCACCGGCTCGGGCACGCCGTGCATGTACAGTCCGGCAAAGAGCAGGATCGCCAGCAGGAAGTTGGCCAAGGGGCCGGCGGCCACGATGGCGATGCGGCGCCAGACCGACTGGCGCGTGAATTCACGCTTGAGGTCGGCGGCGGGGATGTCTTCCAGGGGTTGCTCGCGGGCGTCCAGCATCTTCACATAGCCGCCCAGGGGCAAGACCGAAATAGCCCATTCGGTCTGGTCGGGGCCGAAGCGGCGCGACCAGATCACCCGGCCCATGCCCACCGAAAAACGCAATACCTTGACCCCGCACCAACGTGCCACCAGGTAGTGACCCAGCTCATGGACCACCACCAGGGTGCCCAGGGCAACGAAGAAAGCGATCAGGGTATGCAGCAGGTTCATCGTGAAATCAGTGTGCAGGCGTGGTCACGCGCCTGTCGGTCCTGCTCCAGCAGGGCCGCGATATCGTCGGCTTGCCGGTTGGGGATGGCGGACATGACCTCTTGGATCAGGGGAGCGATCTTCCCGAAGCCGATACGGCGGTCCAGGAAGGCTTGCACGGCGACTTCATTGGCGGCATTGAGGATGGCCGCCAGCGTACCACCGGCTCGCAGGGCATCATACGCCAGTTTCAGGCAGGGGAAGCGCGTGAAGTCAGGCGGGAAGAACGATAACTGCGCAATCTGCGCCAATTCCAGTGGCGCCACGCCCGAGGCGATACGCTCGGGATAGGCCAGCGCATTGGCAATCGGGGTGCGCATGTCGGGGTTACCCAACTGTGCCAGCACCGAGCCATCCGCATAGGACACCATGGAATGGATCACGCTTTGCGGGTGGATCACCACCTCGATCTTGTCGGCCGGCGCACCGAAGAGCCAGTGCGCCTCGATCACTTCCAGCCCCTTGTTCATCATGGTGGCCGAATCCACCGAGATCTTGCGCCCCATCACCCACTTGGGATGAGCCACCGCCTCTTCCACCGTGACCTGGTCGAAGGTAGCCACGTCACGCGTGAGGAACGGGCCGCCGGAGGCGGTCAGCAGGATCTTTTCGACGCCATGGGCCGGCATGGAGCGGGTGTAGCCGGTCGGCAGGCACTGGAAGATGGCATTGTGCTCGCTGTCGATGGGCAGCAGGCTGGCGCCGTGCGCCTGCACCGTATCCATCAGCAACTGGCCGGAGATGACCAGGGCTTCCTTGTTGGCCAGCAGGATTTTCTTGCCGGCACGGGCCGCGGCCAGCGTGGAGGCCAGGCCGGCCGCACCGACGATGGCCGCCATGACCATGTCGCAGCCATCCGCCGAGGCGATGTCGCACAGGGCTTGCGGACCATAGGCCACTTCGGTGGCCAGG
>NZ_BADI01000765.1:0-2295 GCF_000333555.1 Herbaspirillum sp. B65
AGTGGAGGGGGAGTGGAGGAGGGCGCGGCAGTGGAGACCGCGCAAAGCCGCAAGTTTACCGTTGGATGGAAATGCCTGCAGGACTCAGGCCGGACCGGATGCCAGCGGTCGTGCGAAGCAGCTCTTGAGCATCGACATCAGCGCGCCGTAGGCCGGCAGGAAGAACAGCAAGCTGATGGCGATCTTGAAGCCATAATCGACCAGCGCGATCTCCACCCAATGAGTGGCCATGAAGGGATCGCTGCTGCGCCAGAAGGCGATCGAAAAAAAGGCGATGGTATCGCTGGCTGCAGGCATCAAGACACCCATCGACGTATCGGCCGACATCCTGCGGGTATTGCGCCAGCGGGCCGAAGCCTCGCTGGGGGGCGAACTGAGCGGTGCGGTCATCACGGTGCCGGCCTACTTCGATGACGCCCAGCGCCAGGCCACCAAGGATGCCGCGCGCCTGGCCGGCCTGACCGTGCTACGACTGCTCAATGAACCCACGGCGGCCGCCATCGCCTATGGACTCGACCAGGCTGCCGAAGGCGTGTTCGCCATCTATGACCTGGGTGGCGGCACCTTTGACATTTCCATCCTCAAGCTCTCACGCGGGGTCTTTGAAGTGCTGGCCACCAACGGGGACGGCGCCCTGGGTGGTGATGACTTCGATCGCTGCATCCATGACTGGATCCTCGACCAGAGCCAGCTGGCAAGCGCAGAACTCACCACGCAAGATACCCGCCGCCTGCTCACTGCTGCGCGGCAAGCCAAGGAAACCCTGAGCCAGGAGGCCAGCGCGACCATTGCACTGAACCTGTCCTCGGGACAGGCCGTGCAACTGATGCTGACGCGCGAGGTATTTGCAGCCATCAGCCAGGGCTTGCTGGCCCGTACCCTGCTGCCCACCCGCAAGGCGCTGCGCGACGCGGGCTTGGGCGTGGGCGAGATCGACGGTGTGGTCCTGGTCGGCGGATCGACCCGCATGCCGCAGGTCCGCGCGGCTGTGGCGGACTTCTTCGGCCGGCCGCCCTTGACCGATCTCGATCCGGACCAGGTCGTGGCGCTGGGTGCGGCCATGCAGGCCAATGTCCTGGCCGGCAATCGCCAGCAAAGCGACTGGCTGCTGCTGGACGTCTGTCCGCTCTCGCTGGGGCTGGAAACCATGGGCGGCCTGGTAGAAAAGATCATCCCGCGCAACTCCACCATTCCGGTGGCACGGGCGCAGGAATTCACCACCTTCAAGGATGGCCAGACCGCCATGAGCGTGCACGTGCTGCAAGGCGAACGGGAACTGGTGGCCGACTGCCGCTCCCTGGCGCGCCTGGAGTTGCGCGGCATTCCTCCCATGGTGGCCGGTGCGGCCCGTATCCGCGTGACTTTCCAGATCGATGCCGACGGGCTGCTGTCGGTCTCGGCACGCGAACAAAGCACCGGCGTGGAAGCGGCCGTCACCGTCAAGCCCTCCTATGGACTGGATGACGCCAACATCGCCCGTATGCTCTCCGAAGCCATAGGGCACGCTACCGATGACATGAAGATGCGCATGTTGCGTGAAGCCCAGGTCAATGCACGCCAGGTGGCCGATGCCACCGATGCCGCCCTCAAGCACGACGGCCACAGCCTGCTCAGCGCCACCGAACAGGCGCATATCCGCCAGCACCTCTATGCCCTGACGGAACTGATCGAAACCGCACGCGAAGCCAATGACGACAACATCGCTGCACTGGGCTGCGCGTGCGATGCGCTGAACCAGGCCACCCAGGAATTCGCCGCCCGGCGCATGAATGCCAGTGTCTCGCTGGCTCTCTCTGGTCAGCGCCTCGACGCCATCGACCTGGCCTCATGACTTGATATTCCAACCCTGACCGGGGCCATCCCGGCCACATCGGGAGCTGCCATGCCGCACATCACCGTTCGTCCCCATCCCGTACTGTGCGCCGAAGGCAGCAGCTTCGATGCGCGCAGCGGCCAGTTCCTGTGCGATGCCTTGCTCAAGAACGGGATCGCGCTGGAGCACGCCTGCGAAAAATCCTGTGCCTGCTCCACCTGCCATGTGATCGTCCATGAGGGCTACGACTCGCTCACGCCAGCCGGTGATGATGAAGAAGATCAGCTGGGCCGCGCCTGGGGATTGAGCGCACAGTCGCGCCTGGCTTGCCAGGTGGTCCTGAGACAGCAGGACCTGGTGATCGAGCTGCCCCTCTACACCGTCAATCTGGCACGCGAACGCGACTGAGGGCCGCGCGGTGTGCCAAGCCGGCGAGGCCTGACAAGACACGACAAACACGACAAAAGTGACAAGGGAGCGGA
>NZ_BADI01000764.1:0-1039 GCF_000333555.1 Herbaspirillum sp. B65
TATCGCTGCGTTGCAATTGCCAGGTCTTGCCGCCGTCGACGGTGTGCAGGATCACGCCACCATGGCCGGCGGCCCAGCCTTGTTTGTCATCGACGAAGCTCACCGAGGTCAGCGTGGTGTCCACCGGCACCTGCTCGGCCTGGCGATAGCTGGCGCCGCCATCGTCGGACAGGATGATGTAGCCATACGCACCCACGGCCACGATGCGGCTGCCGGCGCGGGCGGTGCCCAGCATCATGTTGTGCAGGGCGTGGGCGTCTGCCCGTGCCGGCGCCAGGGTCAGCGGCGCGTCAGCCTGGGCCAGCGCCAGCGCCAGCGTAGTGCTGCCGGTGGCCAGCATCATGACGGCCAGCGCGAGGGCGTGTCTGGAAAGAATCTTCATGAAACAGTCCTTGCATTCAGTGCGCCAGTGCGCTGTTGAGCTTGATGGGCGATTTGCGCGGGAACATCTTTTCCAGCACCACCGCAAAGGCGGGCAGGGCGGTCATCGCCATGACCAGGTTGATCAGGAACATGAAAGCCAGCAGCTTGCCCATGTCAGCCTGGAACTTGAGCGCCGAGAACGACCAGGTGGCTACGCCCACGGCCAGCGTGATGGCGGTGAAGATGGTGGCGATGCCCACTTCCTGGATCGCATGGTGCAGCGCCTGTTCGATCTCAAGGCCAGCAGCCAGGTGCAATTGCAGGCGGTTGTAGATGTAGAAGGCATAGTCCACGCCGATGCCCACGGCCAGCACCATCACCGGCAGGGTGGCTACCGTCAGTCCGATCTGCAATTGCTTCATGAAGGCGTAGCCGATGAAGGTGGCTACCGTCAGCGGCAGGCAGCAGGCGATGATGGCGCGCCAGTCGCGATAGACCACGAACACCAGCAGCACGATGGCACCATAGACGTAAAGCATCATGGGCAGTTCGGATTTCTCGACTTCATCGTTGACGGCCGCAATCACGCCCGCATTGCCCGCTGCCAGGCGGATCTCCAGCCCGGCCAGCTGGTGCTGGTCACGATAGGTCTTCACGGCCTGGATCACGCCATGAT
>NZ_BADI01000763.1:0-1044 GCF_000333555.1 Herbaspirillum sp. B65
CAGCTGAAGTAATCAGGATCCGGGGCTCAGATGAAGTTCGCGAGCTTCGGCAGCGCAGCGAAGGCAATGCGCTGCTGATCTCGGCCGCAGCCGGCGACGCTCGTCCCTCTTCCGGGACGACCGTCATGCTGGACTGCGGCTTTACCTTGCGTGAAGCCGAAAAACGCATGTTGCGTCTGGGCCTGGACCCGTCGGACGTCTCGGCCATCGTGGTCACGCATGAACATTCGGACCACGTCAGTGGCGTCTTCAAGTTTGCGCGCCGCTATCGCATCCCGGTCTGGCTCAGTTATGGCACTTTCCAGGCCGTCGCCGAGCAAGCCAGCGATGTCGATGTGCGCTTCTGTGCCGATGGCCAGAATATCGCCATCGGCGACCTCGAACTATCCCCCTATACCGTTCCGCATGACGCCCGCGAGCCCATCCAGTATGTGGCCGGCGATGGCGACCGCCGCCTGGGCGTATTGACCGATGCCGGTCAGCCCACCGCGCACCTGGTGCAGGCGCTGGGTGCCTGCGACGCCTTGCTGCTGGAATGCAACCACGACCGCGAGATGCTGGACCGCTCGCCTTATCCCGCCTTCCTCAAGCGCCGCATTGGCGGTGACTATGGCCACCTGGCCAATGATGCCAGCGCCGAAATCCTGCGCCTGCTTGACCGCAGCCGGCTCAAGCGTGTCATCGGCGCCCATCTCAGCCAGCAGAACAACACCCCCGAACTGGCGCGCGCGGCCATCGAAAGCGTACTCGGCCATACCTTTGGCGACATCGGCATTGCCTGCCAAGAAGAAGGCTTTAGCTGGCTGGACGTCTGAGCCGGAATGCGAGTAGGTCAGCCGCCTGTCAGCCCGGCGTGCGCTGCACCAGAAACAATTTGTTGCGCTTCGATTGCAGTCTGCGATCCGACTTCCCCGCTTTTTCCTTCCCTGTACTGACCAGGTTCGCATCGTTTGCGCGGCTCCAGAACGGCTGTCAGTGCTTTGTCAGTACCCAGGTTGCCCGCAGGGGATTTGATGCGCTTGTAGCGCGTTTGACGGGTTTGAG
>NZ_BADI01000762.1:0-7261 GCF_000333555.1 Herbaspirillum sp. B65
CCCACTTTGCGCGCTACCTGGTGGAGTGCGGCCACTGCTGCGATACCAAGGAAGTCTTTGCCAACTACTTCACCGAAGGCAAGCCGGGCTACGTGCCGCACCGCTGGGCCACGCTGGAAGAGGCTGTGCGCTGGATACGCGGGGCCGGCGGGGTGGCCGTGATCGCCCATCCGGGACGCTACAAGTACACCCAGACCCAGTTCGGCGCGCTGTTCGATGAATTCAGGCAGCTCGGGGGCGCGGCCATCGAAGTCAATACCGGCAGCCATACGCCGGAGCAGTACCAGCAATATGCTCAGGTGGCGCGCAGCTATGGCTTTTTGGGGTCGATGGGATCGGACTTCCATGGTCCGGGCGAGTCGCGCTTGGACCTGGGCGAGTTGCCGCCGCTGCCTGTTGGCGTCAAGCCGGTGTGGCATGACTGGGAACTGTAAGCGCGGCCCTTGAATTGCAAGGCGGGATGCCTATCTAATAACCACTTTTCCGATAGGAGTTTTCCCGATGAAACGCATCCTGCTGTTTATCGCCACCAACATCGCCGTGCTGGTAGTGATGAGCGTGATCCTGTCCCTGCTGGGCGTAGACCGCTTCCTGACCCGCTCCGGCCTGAACCTGCCGATGCTGCTGGTGTTCTCGCTGGTGGTCGGTTTCACCGGATCGATCATCTCCTTGCTGATGAGCAAGAGCATGGCCAAGTGGTCCACCGGCGCCCGCGTGATCGAGACCCCCATGAATGGCACCGAAGCATGGCTGCTGCAAACCGTGGGCAAGCTGGCCCAGCGCGCCGGCATCGGGATGCCGGAAGTGGCGGTCTATGACGGTGAACCCAATGCCTTTGCCACCGGTGCGTTCCGGGATTCGGCCTTGGTGGCGGTCTCCACCGGCCTGTTGCAAGGCATGACCCAGGACGAAGTGGAAGCCGTGCTGGGCCATGAAGTGGCGCACATCGCCAATGGCGACATGGTGACCATGACCCTGATTCAGGGGGTGGTCAATACCTTCGTGGTGTTCCTGTCGCGGGTGGTCGGCTATTTCGTCGATTCGGCCCTGCGCCGCAACAACGATGAGTCCGGTCCCGGCATCGGCTACATGGTGACGGTGATGGTGTGCCAGATCGTTTTTGGCATCGGCGCCTCGATCATCGTGGCCTGGTTCTCGCGCCACCGCGAGTTCCGTGCTGACGCCGGTGCGGCGCGCCTGTTGGGCACGCCCCAGCCGATGATCAATGCCCTGGCGCGGCTGGGCGGTTTTTCGCCGGAAGGCTTGCCGCAGAACATGGCGGCCCTGGGGATCAGCGACAAGCCCGGTTTCATGGAGCTGTTCTCGACCCACCCGCCGTTGGAACAGCGCATTGCCGCCCTGCGCGGCCAGCGTTGAGCGCAGCGCACTCTTGCAACGGCGGTGGCGACACCGCCGTTGTGCTTTTTACGAATTGCATTGAATTGGATGTGGAAACGAAGTCATGAGCCAGTTTTTCGAGATTCACCCCGACAACCCGCAGTTGCGTCTCATCAAGCAAGCCGCACAGATCATCCACAAGGGCGGCCTGGTGGCCCTGCCCACCGACTCCTGCTATGCCCTGGTCTGCCAGTTGGACAACAAGGAGGCGGTCGAGCGCGTGCGCCGCATCCGTGGCGTCGATGAAAAGCACCACCTGACCCTGCTGTGCCGCGACCTCTCCGAGATCGCCCAGTATGCCAAGGTCGATAACCGCCAGTACCGGCTGATGAAGGCCGCCACGCCGGGCGCCTTTACCTTCATCCTGGAAGCTACCAAGGAAGTGCCGCGCCGCCTCTCGCATCCCTCGCGCAAGACCATCGGCCTGCGCGTGCCGGAAAATCGCATCGCCCACATGCTGCTGGAAGAACTGGGCCAGCCCTTGCTGGGCACCACCCTGATCCTGCCCGATGAAGAATTGCCGCTGACCCACGCCGAAGACATCCGCAGCCATCTGGAAAAGAGAATCGAGCTGGTCATCGACAGTGGCGCCTGCAGCCTGGAGCCCACCACCGTGATCGACCTGACCGACGATGATGAACCGGTGCTGGTGCGCCAGGGCAGGGGGGATGCGAGTATCTTTGGTTTGCAGGCTGCATAAGCGAATATTTATTCACGATGTCATCTGCGCCATCTGCGGCTGGCCCAGCCCAATGGAATTTTGGGGCGCGATATTGTCCCTCTGCTAAAATCCCCGCCCATGAACGAACTCATCCAGACCATCGCGGTGTACGCGCTCCCCGTGCTCTTCGCCATTACCCTGCACGAGGCGGCACATGCCTATGCGGCCAAGTTTTTCGGCGACACCACGGCCTATTCAATGGGACGGATGAGTCTTGATCCGTTCAAGCACATCGATCTGCTCGGAACGATCGTGCTGCCGGTGTTGGCGTATGCCCTCAGTTTCGGCAGTTTCCTTATCGGCTATGCCAAGCCGGTACCGGTCAATTTCGGCCACTTGCGCAAGCCCAAGCGGGACATGGCATGGGTGGCCCTGGCCGGACCGGCTGCCAACCTGGTGATGGCGATCCTGTGGATTGCGGTTCTTTGGCTCTACCTGGTCTTGGGTCTGCAGGCCAAATTCCTGCTGGCCGTGATCCAGGCTGGCATCAAGACCAATCTGGTGATCATGGCCTTCAACCTGTTGCCCATTCCTCCGCTGGACGGCGGTCGCGTGCTCATCAGCGTGTTGCCCCACCGCCTTTCCTACCAGTTTGCCAAGCTGGAACCCTATGGATTCTTCATCGTACTCGGCCTCATGATGCTCAATCTTATCTATCCTTACTGGATGGCCCCGGTCATGTCGGCCACGGCCATGGGGATTTCCATGTTGACGCCTTTCAGTACGGGAGGGTTTTTCCGTTTTCTGGTCGCCCCTATTTTCTAGATCATCACGACTATGTATCCTGACCGCGTCGTCTCCGGTATGCGCCCCACGGGCGCGCTGCACCTAGGCCACTATCACGGCGCCCTGAAGAACTGGGTCAAGCTGCAATCCGAATTGCCCTGCCTGTTCTTCGTGGCCGACTGGCACGCCCTGACCACCCATTACGACGATCCCTCCGTGATCGAGACCAGCACCTGGGAAATGGTGATCGACTGGCTCGCCGCCGGGGTCGATCCGTCCCAGGCCACGCTGTTCATCCAGTCGCGCGTGCCAGAACATGCCGAACTGCACCTGCTGCTGTCCATGGCCACCCCGCTGGGCTGGCTGGAGCGCGTGCCGACCTACAAGGACCAGCAGGAGAAGCTGGCCGACCGCGACCTGGCGACCTATGGCTTCCTCGGCTATCCGCTGCTGCAGGCGGCCGACGTGCTGATCTACCGCGCCAGCCAGGTGCCGGTGGGTGAGGACCAGGTACCGCATATCGAGATCATGCGCGAGATTGCGCGCCGCTTTAACCATCTCTATGGCAAGGAAAAAGGCTTCGAGGAAAAGGCCCTGGCCGCTACCAAGAAGCTGGGCAGCAAGCGTGCCAAGCTGTATCTGGAACTGCGCACGCAATTCCAGGAAAAGGGCGATGATGAAGCCTTGGAACAGGCCAAGGCCATGCTGGACGATGCCCAGAACCTGTCGATGATCGATCGTGAACGTTTGTTCGGCTATCTCGAAGGCAGCCGCAAGCTGATCCTCACCGAACCCCAAGCCATGTTGACCGAAGCCTCGCGCCTGCCGGGCCTGGATGGCGCCAAGATGTCCAAGAGCTACGGCAATGCCATCGCCCTGCGCGAAGACGCGGCTACCGTCACCAAGAAGGTCAAGACCATGCCCACCGACCCGCAGCGCGTGCGCCGCAGTGATCCGGGCGACCCGGATAAATGCCCGGTCTGGCAATTCCACCAGGTCTATTCCACGCCGGAAGTCAAGGAATGGGCCGCCAAGGGCTGCCGTTCGGCCGGGATCGGTTGCCTGGAGTGCAAGCAGCCGGTGATCGATGCCATCTTGCAAGAACAGCAACCGATGCTGGAACGGGCCCAGCCTTACCTGGACGACCCTTCGCTGGTGCGCGCGATCGTCGCCGATGGCTGCGAAAAGGCCCGCAAGCTGGCCCAGGACACCATGCGCGACGTGCGCGAAGCCATGGGACTGGGTTATTGAGTATCGGCAAGCCGGGTAGCGAGCCCGCCAGCACGCGCTTCTCCGGCTTTTTTTACGTCCGCTTTCATCTCTGGTAGCGGCAAATTGACCTGATGAGGCGTCTATCCGCTACAATCAGGCCTTTATTCTGACCATCACCTTACATAAGTACATCATGATCAAGGGTAGCATTGTTGCAATCGTCACTCCCATGCATCCGGACGGCAGCCTCGACTACGACGGCCTGCGCAAGCTGATCGACTGGCATATCGCCGAGGGAACGGACAGCATCGTCATCGTCGGCACCACCGGCGAATCGCCCACCGTCTCCATGGAAGAACACTGCGAACTGATCAAGGTCGCGGTCGAACACACCGCCAAACGCATTCCCATCATCGCCGGTACCGGCGGCAATTCCACCTCCGAAGCCATCGAACTGACCGAGTTTGCCAAGAAGGTCGGTGCCGACGCCTCGCTGCAAGTGGTGCCCTACTACAACCGTCCGACTCAGGAAGGCATGTACCTGCACTTCAAGACCATCGCCGAGGCGGTGGATCTGCCGGTGATCTTGTACAACGTGCCCGGCCGCACGGTGGCCGACATGAGCAACGAGACCATCCTGCGCCTGGCCCAGGTCAAGGGCATCGTGGGTGTGAAGGACGCCACCGGCAACATCGCCCGCGGTAGCGACCTGATCCGCCTGGCGCCCAAGAGCTTTGCGGTCTATTCCGGTGACGACGCCACTGCCTTCGCCCTGATGTTCTATGGCGGCGCCGGCAACATCTCGGTCACCGCCAACGTCGCCCCGCGTGACATGCACGAACTGTGCGTGGCCGCCATGAGCGGCAACATCGCGCGCGCCGTGGAACTGAACAACAAGCTGCTGCCGCTGCACAACAAGCTCTTCGTCGAACCCAATCCGGTGCCGGTCAAGTGGGCCATGCAGGAAATGGGTCTGATCCCGACCGGAATGCGCCTGCCGCTGGCGCCGCTGGGTGCGGCTTTCCACGACACCGTGCGCGCCGCCCTGCGCGAGTCCGGTGTCTTAAACTGATCGGCTTGGCCGCTTTGGCGCAGGTCTCCTGAAATCCGATTCCGCTTTCAATAGTAACGATATGACTAATCGCAACAACGTTCGTCCGGTATCCCGCTCCGCGTACACCTTTACCCAACGCAGCATCGTCGTCGCACTGGCGCTGGCCGGACTGGCGGGATGTTCGTCCATCGGCAATATGCTCGAAGGCGACCGTATCGATTACAAGAGCGCCGAAAAGGCCCGTGGCCCGCGCCTGGAAGTGCCGCCCGACCTGACCCAGCTGCAGCGCGACAACCGCTACGCCATCCCCGAAGCCAACAAGGGTGTGGCCACGGCTTCCGGTTATCAGCTGGAACAGCAGTCCAAGCCCACCACCGATCTGACCTCGGTGGCGCCCGACGCCCAGGGCAAGGATATCCGTATCGAGCGCGATGGTTCGCAGCGCTGGCTGGTGGTCAAGCAGACCCCGGAACAACTGTGGCCACAGATCAAGGATTTCTGGCAGGACAACGGTTTCCTGATCAACGTCGAATCGCCTGACACCGGCGTGATGGAAACCGACTGGGCCGAGAACCGCGCCAAGATCCCGCAGGACTTCATCCGCAACACCCTGGGCAAGGTATTCGATTCGCTGTACTCCACCGGTGAGCGCGACAAGTTCCGCACCCGCCTGGAGCGCGGCGCCAACGGTACTACCGAGATCTTCATCAGCCACCGCGGCGCAGAAGAAGTGCTGACCGGTTCGGCCAAGGAAACCTCGGTGTGGACCGCACGTCCTTCCGATCCGGGCCTGGAAGCTGAATTCCTGTCGCGCCTGATGGTGCGCCTGGGTGCCCAGGAATCCAAGGCCAAGGCTGCCGTGGCCAACGCGCCGTCGCTGCAGGCCCGTTCGCGCCTGGTCAAGACCGCCACTGGCAGCAGTGTGCAAGTCGATGAAGGCTTCGACCGCGCATGGCGCCGTATCGGCCTGGCGCTGGACCGCGTGGGCTTCACCGTGGAAGACCGCGACCGCAGCCAGGGCATCTACTACGTGCGCTACGTGGACCAGGACCAGGATGCCAAGGACAAGAAGGACAGCGGTTTCTTCTCGCGCATCTTCAGCTCCAAGGACAAGGACAAGAAGGCCGCCAAGTACCGCATCGTGGTCAAGGGCGCCGGCTCCGACAGCAGCAACATCGTCGTGCAGAACGGCGAGGGTGGCCCGGATACCTCGGGTATCTCCGACAAGATCCTCGGTCTGCTCAACGATCAGCTGAAGTAATCAGGATCCGGGGCTCAGATGAAGTTCGCGAGCCTCGGCAGCGGCAGCGAAGGCAATGCGCTGCTGATCTCGGCCGCAGCCGGCGACGCTCGTCCCTCTTCCGGGACGACCGTCATGCTGGACTGCGGCTTTACCTTGCGTGAAGCCGAAAAACGCATGTTGCGTCTGGGCCTGGACCCGTCGGACGTCTCGGCCATCGTGGTCACGCATGAACATTCGGACCACGTCAGTGGCGTCTTCAAGTTTGCGCGCCGCTATCGCATCCCGGTCTGGCTCAGTTATGGCACTTTCCAGGCCGTCGCCGAGCAAGCCAGCGATGTCGATGTGCGCTTCTGTGCCGATGGCCAGAATATCGCCATCGGCGACCTCGAACTATCCCCCTATACCGTTCCGCATGACGCCCGCGAGCCCATCCAGTATGTGGCCGGCGATGGCGACCGCCGCCTGGGCGTATTGACCGATGCCGGTCAGCCCACCGCGCACCTGGTGCAGGCGCTGGGTGCCTGCGACGCCTTGCTGCTGGAATGCAACCACGACCGCGAGATGCTGGACCGCTCGCCTTATCCCGCCTTCCTCAAGCGCCGCATTGGCGGTGACTATGGCCACCTATCGATACCGCCGAGATGTACGCCGATGGCAATGCCGAGCGCATCGTCGGCCAGGCCATCAGCGGACGCCGCCAACAGGTCTACCTGGTCAGCAAGGTCTTGCCGCACAACGCCAGCCAGCGCGGCACCATCGCCGCCTGCGAAGCCAGCCTGAAGCGCCTGGGTACCGACCACATCGAGCTCTACCTGCTGCATTGGCGTGGCCCGCATCCACTGGCGGCCACCGTCGAGGGCATGGAAAAGCTGGTCGCACAGGGCAAGATCGGCGGCTGGGCGTGAGC
>NZ_BADI01000761.1:0-361 GCF_000333555.1 Herbaspirillum sp. B65
CGTTGATGGCGCGGATGACGGTCTCCAGTGCATCCTCCTCGCCATAGCCGCCCTGACAGTACTGGTCCACGCGCCGGTGCCCGACGAACTTGCTGCCGGCGCTGCTGACTTCATAGATCTGGAATTCGCTGACGTGTCCGAAGTGCTCGTTGACGCGTCCCTGTCCCTTGGTCGCCACCGCCACCAGCAAGGACAGGCCGCTCTGGTCTGCCATCTGGGCCAGCTCCTGCTGCTCGGCGGCCTTGGCGGCCGACTTGGCCTGGCGCTCCTGTTCCACCAGCTCTTGGTAAGCCTTGCGGGTGGCGCCGTCATAGGCCACTTCCATGGCCTCGATCTTCTCGGTGGTGAATTCGGCGCTGCG
>NZ_BADI01000760.1:0-960 GCF_000333555.1 Herbaspirillum sp. B65
GCGGCTTCCGGGCGCGGGTCTCGATGTGCTTCAGGATACGGTCGCCGTCGCCCTGGCCTTGCACTTCCGGGTTCACGGTCAGGCAAGCCATCTCGCCCATCCTTTCCTTGGGGAAGGGATAGAGGGCGGCACAGCCGAAGATGACGTTGTCGTGCTCGATCACCGAGAAGTAGTGGATTTCGCGCTCGATCAGTTCGCGACCGCGCTTGACCAGGGTGCCAACCTGGAGCAATGGCAGTGGTAGCAACGTCAAGCTCAAGGGTGCTGTCGATGGTGCCGGCAATACCGACGGGCTCAAGGCTATCGTGGTACGCCAGCTCGATACGGCCGGCAATGCAGGTCCCGGCAGCAATGCCTTGTCCTTCACGCTCGACACCACGGTACCGGCCAAGCTGGGCCTGGCGCTGGCGACTGACACGGGTACCGCCGGCGACAAGATCACCAGCGATGGCACTCTCAACATCACCGGGCTGGAAAGCGGCGCGACCTGGCAATACAGTACCGACGATGGCAGCAACTGGAGCAGTGGCACCGGCACCAGCGTCAAGCTCACTGGTGATGGCGTCAAGAAGGTCGTGGTGCGGCAGACCGATGTGGCCGGCAATAGCAGCGTCAAGAGCGATACCGTTGAGTTCACGCTCGATTCCAAGGCCGTTGCGCCGACCATCATCCTGAATTCGCCCGCCGGCACCACCGCGGGCGGTGCCAGCATCACCACCGCTGGCAGCTTCGTGTTGAGTGGAGTGGCGGAAAAGGGGGCCCAGGTCGTCGTCAAGCGCGGTGATGGCACCGCACTGGGGACGCTCACCGCCGCGGCCACCGATGGCGCATGGTCGCTCAACCTGGCCACCAGCCTGAAGATCAGTGGCCTCAAGAAGATGGATGGTAGCGACAGCACCGCCAACGGCACATACAGCCTGCTCTCGGCCAGCGACCAGGCAGCCCTGCTCAATGCCTTCA
>NZ_BADI01000759.1:0-1829 GCF_000333555.1 Herbaspirillum sp. B65
TGACTTGTTTTATCACCCAAAACAATGATGTTACTCGACATGACATGTTCTCCCCCAATTGCCGAACACAATGAGCATTAGAACGGAACAGCTCCCAAAGTTCCCGTGCCTTGATAAGGGGCTGTTGCAATCCAAATAACGTCGAGCGCTTTCTTTTACCAGAACTGCGCACCGTCTAAGAGGCCCTTGCCAGCGCAACTACAAAAGCCGTCTGCACTGCTCCGAAGAGAGTTAGGGCTTGCAAGCGACCAGCTCTACAAATCCAACTTGGCCAATCGTTCAATGCCTTTATTCGGTGAGGCATATTGTATGTCAGCGCAACCGTCCGATCCGCCCTAACCGACACCGCTCTCCTAGATTCTCCTTAGTTTGCGGGCGGCGACAGTTTCATTTCGCTTTTTACGATGCCCAAGAACTATCTACGCAACTGTGTTTTAAAAGCGATTTTGGAACTTTTAAGAAGAAGTTTTTACTCAAAAATTCCCTATATGAACTACCAAAAAAGAATATGAAAGTTTCAAGCTTTAACGT
The DNA here is from genome assembly GCF_000333555.1 of Herbaspirillum sp. B65. Lineage (NCBI taxonomy): Bacteria > Pseudomonadati > Pseudomonadota > Betaproteobacteria > Burkholderiales > Oxalobacteraceae > Herbaspirillum > Herbaspirillum sp. B65. The sequence continues at coordinate 532 of NZ_BADI01000759.1, forward strand.
CGTTCCTGAAATCGACAACACAAGCCGAGGCCCCGAAGCGAGCAGCCACATGAATGGTCATCTATTAAATACGAGGGATGATACGAACGATAAGAAAACCCTAGGCTCACATATGTGGACTAGCTGTATTCTCGGAAAAAGTCAGCAATCAAAATTACTCAGCGCGGCAAGAGGTCAAAAAAAAGATCTTCCAACACAGATCAGGCAAGGCTTTCGAGGGGGCTACATGAGCACAGCGGGATCAAGCTCGACATCAATCCGAGTGGAGGTGATTTCTGGAGTGCCGTACATAAAACAAACCGGCTCGTATGGGTGCTGGGACGCAACGATGAATATGATCCGCAAATACTTTGGAGCTGAGCCTCTAGGAAAAGAGAGCTTGAGTTATTTATATGATACAGACGGGCAGCCCAAGGCACTTGATAGTCAAATAGATTACAAGACGCGAAATCGACGAGCGAATCTTATCAACATCCCTGCTCCTGAAGACAAGCAATGGACTATCGAAAACTTATATTCGATGCTTGATAAATTCGGCCCCGTTTGAAGCGACAATATCCACTGATGAATCATATGACCACGCCATTGTTCTCATCGGTGTAGATAGAGCAAAAGAAAATGTGATCTATCATGACCCTGCAGAGCAAGAACATGAATGGATGTCACTCTCCGACTTCAACGAATGCTTCTGCTGGAGAGATCATAGAAGCGCATTGACAGCTTATAAAAAGTAACACATATGGCTAAATTCAACGCAAATCAAACATAGCGAATAGCCTGTTATTCAGAATGGCACAGTTTCTAAAGTTCCTGAGCCGTGATAAGGCGCTGTTGCAATCCATATAACATCAAGCGCTTTGTTGTACCAGAACTGCGCACCGTCCAAGAGGCCCGCGCCGGCAATTACAAAGGCCGTCTGCACGGCACCGAGCGAATTAGTGCTCGCGAGAGCCCAGCTCTGCACATCGGGCTTAGGGATGCCCCTGGAGGCGAAATACCGTTTCTGATCAAAGTCCCTGCATTCCATTTGTTTGCCGCAGTATTTGGCGATATAAGAGGCGAGCTTGTGAATGCCGTCTTTCCCGAAACCGAACTTGGAGGGGTTGCGTACATCAATGTTTGACATCGAGCGCCCTTGTTCATCGACACCGACAATGCTTGACCAGATGGAGCGCAGGAGTTGATAGCACTGACGGCCACGGACAGCCACATGAAAATGCAAGGCCCCGCGCTGCTGTTCCTCAATCACCGCCACGTAATGAAATCCACGCACCTCCCGACGGGCGCCGGAACTTCCC
>NZ_BADI01000758.1:0-5033 GCF_000333555.1 Herbaspirillum sp. B65
GATTCCAAATGAGGCAGCTTATTCCGTCACCAGTAATTTCGGTAGTAGCAGATACCTGTACGGCCAGAGAGACACATGCATCTCTGAACAGTCTTTTCGCATACGCCGACGCGCCAGGAGAGCCGCCGATGGGAAGTAAGCACGTAAAAGCCCTGAATGGCTCCGTCGTACAAACAAGGACCACTCCGTCGATCCGTTAGCAGTGCTCGGGCGGCTGATCGAGAACTATATGGAGCAGCCAATTGGAACCTGGAATGATGGTTCGGATGCAAAGAAAATTGAAGCGATCCTGGCGCAATGCAAACTACGTTATGTAACTGGTGGAAAAGTCGTAGCCGCGCAGATGAGCGCAGCCGCATCTCGCACGCTCGAAACCTTGCTAAAGTCTTTCGACTATCGAGCCATTGACGAAGAGTTTTCTAGGGCGCTGGAGAACGTTCAATCGGAACCGCGTGAAGCGGTTTCGGCTGCGAGCAATATATTGGAGTCTTTTTGCAAGGTATTTATCGCAGAAAACTCGTTGGAACTGCCGGCCAAGCAAGATCTGAAACCACTTTGGACTGTGGTTCGCAAGCATTTAGGATTCGATCCATCGGCCATTGCCGATACCGACCTGCAGACTATTCTAACTGGTATGCTGGCCACGGTTGAGGGCATCGCAGCATTGCGTACCCACGCCAGTTCAGCGCATGGTGCTGGCGTTACGTCCTATCGTATTGAGCCCCGTCATGCTCGACTCGCCATCCATGCTGCACACACTATTACCTTGTTCGCACTGGAGACCTGGGAAAAGCGGCGTAAGAGTGCAGGCTAATTGTTTCGCAAGATCACCACATACGCTGGTCGGCTACGCGAACAGGCACAAGGGCTAATGCTGCAAGTTAGGCCCGACAAAGGAACAGCATGATGCAAATCGGAACTCTATAATTCCATGAATCCACTACGTGAGCGCATCCGAGAAGAACGAGAAATTTTCCGCATGATAGGGCCGCGCGCATTTAGGCGGAAACGGTTCATTGCGAAGAGAGATTTACGCCCGCTACGGACCGTAATTCGACGATCAATACCGCTGAAACCAAATCCCAAGTGGAGCACCGTACGCGCCCCAAGGGGGCTGTGCCTGCTGGATAATTTTGCGCCCAGACTATGGCAACCGGTGACGGGGGATTGGCCGCCGTTCTGATCACTGCCTGCGGCGGGGCATCTAAAATCGCCGTGGCGCGGTGAATGGGCACCATCTCGCGCACGATAGCCAGCCCGAGCTCGGCCTCGGCAATGTGTCCTTATATTGGCTGACTCCCTATGGGGGGAGGGACCGATTCAGCGCGGGGATTCAGAAAGAAAATATACGAGGCCTCACCAATAGCTTGAAAAAGCTTTTTCAATCAATGGCTTAGGGACTTTTTGGCCAAAATTTCAGGAATCCCGGCCGACCCTTTAAATAGCCAATTTAGCACCTTCTTTATGCTCCCACGGCATAAAGAGGGCAACCTTAATCACTTTCAGGATTGTGTGTCATTTCCGGCTTTATCCCGGCATGGCCCCTAGAGGTGACGCGGTGTAGGAGAATGCAAATTTGCCATTTCTGATATTGAGGCTTTTAATGGGAAAGAAGCTGTAGCTGTGCCAGAACGATGCCGAGACGCGGCAGGGGCAGCTCTACTTCATAGAGTAGAAAATGGAAAATAAAACGACCTATCGCTGTACCGCGTGCCGCGAAATGTTTCCGCCCGAATACAACGGTGAGCCAGGAGTTGTTTGTGGCTCCTGTGGAGGTCCGGCTAAGACCATCGAATTGCACCTTCACGATACGATCGGTCCAATACGGGAATCATTCGAGGTGAAATCCAAGAACGACAAGATGCCTAGCAAAAGAAAACTACGGCGACACCTCCGTATAGGACAGGAAATGTCCCAGAAACTAGGCAGGTACGTCGACAAGGTTTGGGATATGAATCGAGATACCGATCGATATTATGAGCACATCGTGGATCCTGAAACTGGTGAAACCATTCACCACTGCGATGAGCCGTTAAGTGCTCATATTGGCCATGGCTACGCCAAACCAAAATCTGATCATGAACAGTAATTAAGTGGAGACTGATGGCATGACCGAAATCGACGCTATTCACATCAGCAGCGGCAACGTGTTTTCCGATTTGGGTTTCGCTCCAGATGATGCTGCTGTGATGCTAATACGCATCGAAGTAGCCGCGGCAATAATAAAACGTATTCGGAAGAACGGTTGGGCATCAACCCAGGCTGCGCGCGAACTCGACATTCCAGAGCGACTCGTAACTCAGATCATTAACACCGATCTGACAAGCATGAGCCTAGATACGCTGTGGACCATAGCGGTGAGGTCAGGACTGAATATAGAGCTAAGACTGCTCGAGAAGGACTGATTTTTCGTTCACCACCCAATTGCTTGAAAGCCAGAGGCTTGAATTTGATCACTCAAATTGACTGACGCCTCGGTTGTTGGAAGTCGGGGCAGAAGCATCAGTTTTACAAAGTTAGTACTTAAACATTTACAAAGTTCGTACTATGGACGGACAACAATCAACGTGAACCGTTTTAACTTAGGTCGTGATTTTACATAATACAAATTATGCGAAATCGGCGATATTCCAAATGCGGGAAAGCAACCAGATAAATTCTCGCAATTTGGGAACATATTTTTCTTGGCAACCACCTATCACCCCAGATAAACGAAACGCGAGCNCCATATGAGATATCCCAATATCAGATACGGCCACCAAGGCGAACTTGAGTTTTGGATGCAAGGACATTCAGTAAAGGAAATTGCCAAACGGCTTAAACGTTCTGAACGATCCGTGCATGATTGGCTACACGGCAAACGGAAAATACCTTGGTGGGTTCCAGAGATTCTCAGGCTCCAGCACTACGAATACCAAGATCGACTCAGGCAAATGGGCTTCAAAGCGCCTAAGACAAAGCTGGCCATCGCTACCGCCGACATCCTAGAGTTTCCTAAGCCCTCCGACCCGACAAGCGCCCCAAGAAAGCCCTCGAACCAGTACGCCGAATTCACCCCAACCAGCGCCCGCTAACACGGTGCTATACTGACTGAAAGCAGCCCAATGGCAACTACACTTTTTGATACTCACGAATACATCAAACGGCTTGAAGCAACCGGAATTTCAACCGAACAAGCCGAAGCCCACGCAAACGCATTAGCCGAAGCCATGAATAACGAATTGGTCAAAAAATCTGATTTGAACGAATTCCGCGCCGAAGTCGCTACAAGCTTCGCCGAGGTACGCGGTCAGTTCGAACTGCTCAAATGGATGCTTGGCTTTATGCTGGCTGGCACGGTAGGGATTTTGTTTAAGATTTTCCACTGACAAGCGCCCTGCTTTTCACGAAACAAAAAAGCCCCGAATCCGGGGCTTTTTTTGTATCAATGACCGGCATCCTCAAGGTGCTAAAGCCTATCAGGCAGCGTAGTAGATTTGGTCAACTTGGGTTCATCTAATAGCTTCGTTTTGTACGCCATCAATTGAGACTCATCAATATCAAACCGCTGTAACCATTGATCAGCCGACCAACCAATCAAACGAGGCTCACCATCAACCGATACACGATGCAAACTAACTTTTTGGGCACGCACCTCTTTAAAAAGCATGTTTGGCAAAACAAATCTTGCTGGCATCGGCTGATCAGCTGGAGCAGCCTCAGGCTTTGGCCCAGCCTGTACTATTAAGCCCGAACCATAGTCGTAGAGGGCAAACCAGTCCCTGGGAAGCTCCGAGCGGATCGTAAATAGTCCCCCTACTTTTTCGACCATTTCATGATTCACGGCAGTAAGCCAAGAAACAGTTTTTAAACCTTTATCAGCAACCGAAGCGGCACCAAGTGGGCGCCCAACATCTAGTCCTTTTAGCTTCTCAGATAAGAAAGCTTCAAACGGCTGGTTATCATTTATACGAACAATCGACAAAACCAATCCATGACCGCCATAGCCATGACGTGCTTTTAATCGCTTAGCAAAGCTTAAGAAAATCTCTTGAAATGCTGTTGGATTTTCTTCGACATAGAGGAGAGGCAAGCTAAAACGCAATACGGATGTTCCCCACCCTCCTGACTTTGCTTGCCATCCACGAAGGCCAGAAACATAAAACTCCCAGTCTCCGGCATCATGTGGTTGGCGACCACTGATGTATGCAAAGGTGACAGAGTCATCTTCCTTCATCACCTCAATCATTTTCCGCATTGATGGCGCGTCCCCATAAGCAAATCTATTAGGCCCTTCGGGCGGTTCCTCGCGCCATAACCAGGTCAAATGACCCTTTGCAATAGCTTCATATTCATCGAAGCACAAACAAATAGCTTCGCGGACTTCAGGCAAGTGCGCACCATCAAAAAACAAGGTGCCAGTTATTGCTGGAACACTCCCAACATAATCTTGAGGCCCCTTCTTTGTCAGAAGACCGCCAGGTACGCGCATCTTTTCTGGATGCTCGCGCATTAATTGAATAGGATCGAAAGAAAGGTCGGTCATGATGCACTTTCAAAAAGCCGGAGCTGTAGTCGGAGGCGGCTTCTTTGTTAATAGAGTATATAGAATTGATGCCAGAAAACTGGCCGCGCCAAGTTGTTCTATCGGTATCTTTGACCGCTCCGGCTCAGGTTGATTACAGTCGCAATTTTCTGGACCTATCGTAATAAGCTTAGTATCGTCTCCGGCAATACGTGTATAAGCCGCTGCCTGCAATTCGTCCATGTAATCAGGCGGAAATTTTATCTCTACGACCTGCTTAATGTTCTCTTGCGTCGGAGGCTTTCGGGGATCGAGGACCGTAACAACGTCGGGCCTCCGGATCATGCCGGCCCCTTTCAAATACGGAGAACCGTGGTCCACTTCCCAATACTTGCTAATCCAACCGGGGCAACAATCATGTACCTTGGTCTCTATGCTTGAATCCATAATCGGTTCTGGCGGCATTTTGGTCATATCATAATTGACCTCAAGTTTATATGGGCTGCGATGCTCCAACAGCTTATCAAGC
>NZ_BADI01000757.1:0-4616 GCF_000333555.1 Herbaspirillum sp. B65
GCCAGAAAATCCCGCCCCAGTTTCGCCTACCGTAGTTGACATGATCTTGATGATCCAGAACGATAGCCCGATTTCGGGAACCTTATTCATCCAGTACTGGTGGAGCTTGACTTGTTGACCGTCCATGTTGATCTCCTCATGAAAATTGGATGTTGAGAAGTCTGAGTGCTTGGACTTAGCTCTCACTTAGGTGGTGCCACGAATCCACCCTTTCACGATGAACCTAGAGAAGACGCGGCAATGAATACGGATCGCGACGTTGTAGATGGAACCAAGAAACCCATGAGGAAGATGGTGAATGAGGGTGGTACTAAGCATCGCCACGATGGCGGCACCTGCCATGTCGAACGGGAAGTGCACCCCGAGATAGATACGTGCCCATGCCAGCGGTATGCCCAGCAAGCCGAGAACAATCCCGGAGAATCTCAGCGAAGGGTTGAGTAGGAAAGTGAAGGCTACCGCCCACCACAGAGACAGATGATCGCTGGGAAAAGAAGAGTCAGCGGCGTGTGGGATTAGTGTGTGTCCCAATCCGATCATGAACGGCCGAGGATGCCACCAGGTCATGCCTATCAATTGATTTGTCATCAATGCAATCAGACCGGCTGCGGTCGCGGCAAGCATGGCTCTGCGTTGACACGCATCACCGCGCAGCCAAATCAGGGCAATCGTAAGCGGAATGATCCAAATCTGGAGTGTTGCAATGACCGTGGCCAGGTCAACGACAATCTGAGGGGGATGGGCAGGGGCGTTCAACCACAAGAAGAGAATCTTATTGATGTTTTCCATGATGGAGGTCTGGCAGTGAACGATGGCGGATGGTCAACCTGATGATGGCTTGCATCAATCACGGCGCATCGTTCTTTGTAAAATGAGCATGAAGATTGAGAGATGTGGAAATGTATCCCAGAAAACTTAGCCGAGACTGAGTCCGCATTAAGCAGTAAAGCATTGCCGCAGAATCTAGATAGCAGATATCTAGGCGGCCTAAGGTCTGGCTAAGTCTTGGTCAATAGGCTCATGCTGCCAGAGTTATTATCTGGCAACATCCATCAACTAAAGGAGCCATCCATGACTTCAGCGATCAGCAGTCTCTCCAGTAGCTTTTACAACAATGTTGTGGCGGCCAATCCGCGCCAGAACGCCAGCAAAGTCGATAGTGACGGGGATCATGACAATAGCCGCCCGGGTGAAGTCGAAAAGGCCAAGCCGATGTCGGGAACCCTGGGCACGATGATCGATACGCACGCCTAAAGTAGCAAGCCGGCCATTTGAAATTTGAATGGCCGGTATGGGGGCAACGCCGTCATCATCTTGATGGGCTTCGCCGTGCTCTCACGAATGGATTGCACTGGCATAACTCCTCACTACTCTGTGAAGAAGATCGCGCGGCTGGCCGAGGCTCACGCCAAGTGGGTGTATCCTGCTTGGATCCGGTGCAATCAGCTGGTGCGCCTTTTTAGCAGGTGACCTGCTGCATTTTCTTCGAATCTGCCAGCTTCTTCGATATAGCCCTGTACCGTTCCGTCGTGGCGCCAGCCGCCTTGGCGCTTGATATCTCGAAAATCTGCCCCGGCGCGGTAAGCGCTAGTTGCCATGCCTCGACGCAAACTATGGCTGGAGAGATCCGGCACGTAGTCCAAGCCCGCCATGCTGGCGCAATCAGCCAAGATCGTATTGATGCTGGCGGGGTAAATGCACCGCTCTCCCAGCATTGCCCATTTATTAATGGAGCGGAATACCGCTCCATCGCGAATTCCCGCGGCCTCCAACCAATCTCCAAGAGCAGTCGCTGGGCAGCACGGGCCGGTGCCGTAGGGGATTGCCTTGACGATCCCCTGGCCTTGCTGGTCAGTCTTGGAGCGCTGCAGCGTCACGATCAATCCATCCGGTTCCCATGCGAGATCAGAAACCTGTAAGCCTGCTAGCTCACTTCTCCGAAAACCGCCAAAAAATCCCAGTTGTAGCAGCGCGCTATCCCGCTTGGCTTTGAGGGTATCCAAGGAGTCCAGCTTCAAGATGATCTTTTCAAGATCTTCGACCGGGAGGGCCTTGGCCTGTTTTTTTGGACGTCCGTGAGTGCGCCCGATACCTTTCAGTGTCTTGCGGACTGTGGGCGTGCTCGCAGGATCAGCAAAGCCTTGATAGAGATGCCATTGTGACAAGGCCGTCAGGCGCAACGCCAGAGTACGCGCATTGAGGTTGCTAGCGTGTGCCAGCAGGTAGCGGATCACTGCATTCTCGTCAGCCGGCAAGATCCCGCCCCAAGCCAGGAAATGTCGAATGGCCGAACGATACGTGCGCCGGGTATTTTCGGACGTGGCCGCTGCGAGGAAATGGCTGTGGGCCGCTTCAATATCCGTAGGTAATAGCGTACTGGCAGCCACCGCACCGTCAATGGCTGGGATATTTTCAGGAGAGGGCAATTTGTCGCTCATTTTGGCTTATGTACCGGAGTGCGCCTGCATAAAGGGGATATGGCTCACTATAACATTTGATAAACAACCTTATAGAGAGTTATAAAGCAGATTATCTCACGGATTTTGAATTGTATTTAAACGTATTATTACGTATAACGTAATATGATATCTTATTCAATGGAGCTCCCATGGCCCGCGCAGGCATCCTCTACTCACAAGTCGCCAAAGCAGCCTCACAGCTGGCCGCCGCTGGCAAAGCCCCCACCATCGACACGGTTCGCGAAGCACTCGGAGATACGGGAAGCAAGAGCACGATCGCCCCGATGCTCAAGCGCTGGAAGACCGAACATCAGGAAGTGGTTGCCGGCGGCGACACAGGCTTGCCAGTCGATCTGGTGGTGGCCGTCAAGGGCGTCTACCAGCGGCTTCAGGATGATGTCACCAGGCAGTTGGAGGCGGCCAACGAGGCACACGAGCAGGCCCAGGCGGCCGTGCGCAATCAGAGAGACGCAGCCCTGGCCGCCGAAGCCCAACTCCGCCAAGTCCACACTACCTTGGTCCGAGACCACACTCAGATCCAACAAACCTTGGCGAGATGCCAGCAGGATCTGCAGGCCAATGCGCTTGCGCTCACGGCCGCCCGGACTGAGAATGCCGGCCTTCAGCAGCGGCTGACTGATCGTGCCGCCGAGGCTCATGCCTTGAACCAGCAATTGGCGCAGACTCGCACCCAGTTCGAGCACTTCCAGGAGGCGGCGGTGCGCCAGCGCGCCGAGGAGCGGCAGGCTTTCGAGCAACGTCTTTCGCGCCTTGAGCAGGAAAATATCGCCGGCCAGCGGCGCCAAGATGCCCAGCAAGTGACGCTTGGCCAACAGGAGGCCACGTTAGCGCACCAGGTGAGCGAACTAGAACGGCTTCGCGATGCACTGACGGAAGCACACGCTGAATTGCACCAGGTTCGCTCGGAGCGAAACCAGCAAGCCGCTCAACTCCAGGAACTGACTGTGGCACGAGTCGACGCAGAGCGACGATTGGACATGGCGCAACAGGCAGTCATCGAGGCCAAGGCCAGCGCTGCGGCTGCAGGCAAACAAATTGAAATGCTGGCCAGTCAGTTGGCTACCGCAGAACTCAAGGCCAACCAGGTAGAGCGGGACAAGGTGGCGTGGATTGAGAAGATACTCGCGCAGCGTGCTACAACAGGTGATCAATAGAGCGTTACCCCGGTAATGTAAAAATAGGCCAAATGAGCACAGAGAATACGTCCGAAAACCGGACGAACTTGCCTTCGGCAGCGATTTTATCGGCTCACACTAAGGCTAACTTCACAATTTTTGAGATGGTCTCAAATAGCCAATATAAAATCGGATACTAGTTACTTTGCTACTCATATCCGAAAATTTTCCCTATCTCGGCTGGCCCTCTGAGGATTGTGCCTATGCATTTAGATGATGAAGAGACAGACCGCCAGCACTGCTTAGCGATTGTGCATGAGTACCATCGCTGTCACGATGCATTTGAACTATTTGCTTCAATTGCAAGCAGCCTAATACTTGCTGGCCACGAGAAGCATCAGGCGTACCGGGCTTATAACGCTTATGCCGCCTTCATTTTTCATCTCTACGAATTTGTTTTAGCTCTCCATGCGCGAGATTTGAATGTTACGGAGATCCGTCCACCAAATGGAATGGAGAAACACAAATTTCTCGATCTATTGGTCCAGGGAACGATAAAGAAAACCTTAAGAAATCGTATAGAAGCGATCGAAAAGGGCTACGCACCGATATGGGAAAATTCCATCGAAACCTATAAAGATCTATCACCTGTCCCCGATGACTTCTCAGAGAAGTTTCGCCAAATGAGGAACAAGGTGAATGGCCACGTTACGTATCAGCGCATCAAGGAAATTGATCTAACTGATTTCTACGAAAAGTACCACTCTTATTTGTATATGCTCTACCGGGACTGCGGGGATTGGTGGGGAAGAAGCTCGGAAAAACAGTTTCCTGAGCTTGAGAATATTACTAGCTTCTTTGCGAAGATCGTTGCATCCACACGCGAAGATCAAGTACCCCCGAATGCCGCTACATCGGCTAGAAATGGCCAGTAAGAGAAGAGGTAGAAAGCATCGGGGAAAGTATTCGTGCATCGATTGCAGGCAGCTAGCAGGGAAGGGGCTCGATCTGGTTAAATTGC
>NZ_BADI01000756.1:0-1714 GCF_000333555.1 Herbaspirillum sp. B65
ATTCATCTAGCGCGGAAACGAATGAAAATACCCCCGCTACTATGGCTACTATTAAAATCGCCAGGCAAAGTATGACGGAGAGCTTCAACTGAACCGATTCGTTCAGCCGGCTTTTGAGACCATCCATCCTACCCCCCTGACGTTTTTGATGATGTCGCTGCCAAGCTTCCTGCGCAAGGAATGGATTAAATACTCGACCGCATTGCTTTCGACTTCCTCGTTCCAGCCATAAATTCTGTCTTCCAATTCGCTGCGCGACAGAATTGCTCCCGGACGCATCAATAATGCCTGGAGCAGAGCGAACTCACGGTTGGACAACTGTATCGAGCCTCCATCTCGCAGACTTGCCTCCTTGCTAGCCGGGTCGAGCGATAGCAGTCCATTGGTGAGTAAAGGAGAAGCGATTCCACCCTTGCGCCGCAAGACCGCGCGCATGCGGGCCAGCAGCTCCGCCATCTGAAACGGCTTGAGGACGTAGTCATCTGCGCCGCCATCTAGGCCTTGCAAGCGATCATCAAGGCCATCACGCGCCGTGATGATGAGCAAAGGAATTTGTATGTCTTTTGCGCGTATGCTCCTCAAAACATCTAACCCGTCCTTGCCAGGTAAGCCCAAATCCAGAAGAGCGATATCGTAGTGTTGGCTGGTGATGGTCGTGATGGCGATTTGTCCGTCCTTGATCCAATCTACCGCGTACGATGCATCCTTCAAGGCGGCCTGAATCGCCTCACCAATCATCGCGTCATCTTCGACCAGCAGTACTCGCATGTCGCCTCCATTGGAATGGTGTCAATGTGATGCCGTTGCCGCTCTCTGCCGGAAGATCAGCATGGCGCACAGCATGAACGCCAGCAATGCGATGGATGCACCGTAGCGGCTCAGAGCCAGGCCACCGGCACTCAAAGGTTTATCGAGAAAGTCGCCCACCACTGCTCCCAGTGGCCGCGTCAATATGAATGCCATCCAGAATAGCAGTGTGCGAGAGATTTTTGTTCCGTAGTAGGCCAACACCAACAAAGCGAGCAGTCCGCCGAAAACCGCAGCCGCGCCGGTATAGCCCAGTCCTGCACTATCCGCTGTCCAGTCCCCGAGTGCAGTGCCCAATGTCTGCGAAAACATGATCGTGATCCAGTAGAACATTTCTGCTCGCGGGCTGCTTACTGTGTTCACGGAAACAGAACCGAGCGTGCGCTTCCAAAGTAACAGTGAAGCAAGTAAAAGCGCGGACAACACGGTAGTGCCACCGGCGTAACCGATCCCCAGCGAACGATCCGCGAAATCAGCAAGCGTTGTACCGACAGTGGTGGTGGCGATAATCGTGGTCCAATAGATCAAGGGATGGAAAGCTTTGGACTTGATTTGGTACGCCACGGCAATCACGAAGAACGCAGCGAATATGCCCGTACTGGTCAGATAGCCGAGGTTCATCGACATGGAGGCCGCATCGCCTCCAGTCTCGCCAAGCGTGGTGGCGGCGATCTTGATAAGCCAGAATCCCAGTGTCACTTCCGGCACTTTTGCCAATACATTTTCAGAATATGTTTTCATCTATCTTCTTTCGAAATTGATTTCAGATGCAGCAGGCCGGCGAGCCAAGGTTTAATCGCCCACAGACGTCAGGCCGATCGCTGCCTGCTTGTACCGATCTGGGGCGCGACTACCAACATGATGATGACCGCGAGGAACAAGCACTGGTCCCCATTGTTCCCATTCC
>NZ_BADI01000755.1:0-3549 GCF_000333555.1 Herbaspirillum sp. B65
GACGGCATACGGCCCAGCAGCGCGAACACTCGGTACCGGCCAGGGTGTAACGGTAGATGTTGTCGACGAAGAACAGCACGTCCTTGCCTTCATCACGGAAGCCTTCCGCGATGGTCAGGCCGGTTCAGCGCCACGCGCAGACGGTTGCCCGGCGGTTCGTTCATCTGGCCGTAGACCATGGCGACCTTGGAATTGGTCGGGTTTTCCAGGTCCACCACCTTGGCTTCTGCCATTTCATGGTAGAAGTCGTTACCTTCACGGGTACGCTCACCAACACCGGCGAACACGGACAGACCGCTGTGCGCCTTGGCGATGTTGTTGATCAGTTCCATCATGTTCACGGTCTTGCCCACACCGGCGCCACCGAACAGACCGACCTTACCACCCTTGGCGAACGGGCAGACCAGGTCAATCACCTTGATGCCGGTTTCCAGCAGCTCTTGCGAGGGCGACAGTTCGTCGTACGCGGGAGCCTTGCGGTGGATCGACGCGGTTTGCTCGTGCGAGACCGGACCGCATTCGTCGATCGGGTTGCCCAGCACGTCCATGATGCGACCCAGGGTCGCGGTACCGACGGGCACCGTGATGGGCTTGCCGGTGTTCGAGATGGTCAGGCCGCGGCGCAGACCGTCCGACGAACCGAGCGCAATGGTTTAAGCAATTGATCAATTCATTGCCCAAGAGATGTCTAGTCTTCAAAGGGGAGAAGGGGTGGTCAACTGCCAGAGGAACCTTACCAAGGTTTCCCGTACAGCCATGTTGGTTCAAAAAAAAGAAATTGCTCATCAAAGGCAATCTCCCACAACTCCATTATGTAATTTTTCCAAAAGATGGGAAGTTTTTCGCTCGGACAATAGAACTCAATCTTGAGACGTCAGATATTTCATCTAGGACCGCGTTGGCATTGTTAAAAATGGCTGTCCATAGAGCACAAGGTGTCACTCCGTCTGAGGGTCTTTGAGGCGGGGGAGTGTTCGAGAAAATCTGGGATATGCGGTCCGTTCGCTACTGGCCATGATGCGACGTTTACTTGACTGAGTTTTTCGAAGGCGAAGTCATTGAAGATGGACTGGAAGATTGACTAACGTGTGTTCTTGTCGATCCAAGACGGTGCTGTTGCCGTGAGTGCCAGGCCATCGCATCATCGTGGCTTGGACGATGCTGTCAACATTGCTAAGCTGATGCCGTGGGTATTGGGACAAGCCTCTCTTCAGGGTTCCAATAAGCCAGCGAATTCCTAACCTGACGGAGCATCGATGTCTTTCAACATCTTTATTGACACCGAATTCACCGACTTTCTCGATCCACAGTTGATTAGCATTGGCCTAGTGACGGAAAGTGGCGAGGAGTTCTATGCGGAGCTTCCCTATGAAGTCCGCGAATGCAGCGAGTTCGTCAAAGCGGCCGTCCTTCCTCTATTGGGATACGCACCGCACGCCGAAATGACCAAGGACGATCTCTATGTCCAGGTGACCAACTGGCTCAGGCTGGTAAGGCCGAAAGATCAAGAGGTCTTCATTTGCTACGACTACCAGACTGACTGGGACCTCTTTTATGACGCCCTGGATGGCCGCGTGCCTCCATGGTGCAGGCGCCGCCTCGTTGCTGATCGCATCAATGAGCTATTGCGTTATGAGTTTCATCAGGAACATAAGCTGCCTGAGCATCACGCCCTCAATGATGCCAGAGCAAATTGTTATGCTTTCCGTGAAGTTCCTTCTAATTCATCGTAGCCCTGAGACGGCCGTTCGATCTTCACATTGTTGAGCGCTGATCCATAAGGCGATTGGATAGCTTCCAATAACGGACATCGTCCATCCCAGCACTTATACAGGAAATAGCCTCCTATGAGGCTGCCAGCGATGCCTGATAGGGTGAATACCCAAAGTGATGCGTCGAAAACTTCATCTAAGCTAACTAAGTGAAAAATCATCTTAAGGGCACAGGGTAGATACCCTGCAATCATATGAAGCGACTTTGCATGAATTGCTCATTGAAGCAAAAAAAAGCATTCAATGAGCAGGCTGTAGACTATCGATTGCTTGAGGGAAGCATTCGAGTAAGGGTTCCATCTTTCAGAATAATTTGATGGTAGAGAGCGGCGCATACATGTAAGCCGATCAGCGCTAATAGTGCCCAGACCGACGCAATATGCCAATCCCCGATCGTGGCCAGCAGATCGGAATTTGCAGGGAAAATTGCGGGCAGCTGCATCAAGCCGAAGAAGGACAGGTTCCAGCCACGCTCTGCAGCATTCATCCAACCCAGGATGGGTGAGATGGCGAGAAGAAGGTAGAGTCCGCCGTGCACGAACTTGGCTGCAATTACGGTGAGGGTCACACGCGTATGGAGCGGTTTCGGCGCCGGACTGATCAGGCGCCAAACCAGTCTGGCCAGCATGACCAGGAGAATCAGCAATCCTACCGAGATGTGGAGACTGACCAATCCTTCGGGCGATTGCAGATCATCCACATCTGGCATGGTCCAGCCGATGGTGCATTGGGCGATGATGAGCAGCACCGTGATCCAATGGAAAAACTTGGCAACGGGCGAGTATTGTTCTTGAATACTGTTCGACATAATAGCTCCTTAGATTTCACTGACTTCGACTTCTATCTGGCTCACTAATTGACTCGGAATATTGACCGTCACGCGCAGGCCGGATTGACTAGATTCGTCACGAAAGCCAAGCGTGATGCTTGCACCCAACCTGTCTGCGATGGCCTTCACGATCGACAAACCTAACCCAGAACCGATCTGACCGCTGCCCAGCAACCGGTGGAATGCCTCGAAGATGCGCGCTCGTTCGGCCACCGGGATACCTGGCCCATTATCTTCGACAATCAAGGCCACGTTTTTATCGTCAACTTCGATTGCCAGATCCACCTTGCCCCCATTCGGGGTGTAGCGAACGGCGTTATCAACAAGATTTCTGAGGAGCGAAAACAGATCGAGCTCGCCAACTAACAGGTGGGCATCTCGCTGACCATCCACGCCGATATCGATTTGCTTGGACTCGGCCAATGGCATCAGGTCCTCCAACACGCGGCGATAAATGAACTGGACGGAGATAGGCGTAGCCACGGCGGAAACGGATGATTGGGCTTTTGCCAACGCTAGCAGTTGATTGAGGAGGTTACGGCCTCTGTCGATTCCTTCCCGTAATGCGCGCAAGCGTTGCCTTGCCTGTTCGGACATGTCAGCCTCTTCCAACCTTTCCGCCTGCAGAGAGATGGCCGTCATGGGAGAGCGTAGTTCATGCGCGGCGTCCGCGACGAATCGCCGCTGCGAGGCCATGGATTGATCTATCCGACCTAGCAATCGATTGATCGCTACTGCAAACGGTCTTACCTCGACGGGGAAATGACTTGCCTCTACCGGATGCAATTGCTCATCCTGGCGTTGGTCCACTTCCTTGGACAATGCCGCAATGGGACGGAACATCTTTCGGATCAGATCGGCGACGATCAAACACAGGACGGGGACCAGAAGCAAGAAAGGCATGATGGGTCTCAGCGCACCGTCTCTGGCGATTTCGTTGCGAAAATC
>NZ_BADI01000754.1:0-1430 GCF_000333555.1 Herbaspirillum sp. B65
GAGCTATTCTGAAGGCAATGCAGCTGGTGAAAATTGGGACGAATTATGCTCCGAAAAGTCACTTGCAGAAATCATCGCGAAAACAGCTCTTGACCGCCATCTCCAACTTGTTACCGCGGCCTTCCTGCGTAAGAAACCTGACAGGGGGCGGGTATGAGAATAAGATCGGCATATCAGGAGAAAACAAAATCCACCTTTTACAGGGTGGCCTGGGGCGACTGGGCCAGCAAGGATTTTCAGTCGGTATGGCTTACCCTGCACCGTTTTGTAGTTCTCAACGGTCCGACGTTAGATGAATTTCAAGCTGATTTTTGCATCCCCATTGGCGAAAAAAAGCTTGCCCAAAGACCGTGGGCTCAAGTTCCAGGAAAACTTCAAATCAATCTGAACCGTGTAGCTAGACTCTGTCGGATCTCCATCAACGACTTGAGGTTTTCCCACCTGGGAGGGTTGCCGCTGAAGGATTCGCTCTTTCTTCCCAGTCTTCGGTTTTGCCCAAAATGTCTGAATGCCGGTTATCACACTGTGCTGATGTCGCTAGAAGCCTTACGGCGATGTCCAATACACGACGAGTCCCTGGAAGATGCCTGCAAGTGCGGAAAGCCATTTCTTGACGGAATAGATCGATCCATCATTGGGGGAGCAGGTTTTTGCACCTGCAGAAGACAGGAGCTACTCAGCCTACAAGCATCGCGCTCCCCAACGATCTCAAATGAAGAAGTACAAGTCTTTCGTGACTATACAAAATGGCTGACACGTTGTGGTACCCATATTTATTTGAAAGGCGCGATCGACCAAAAAGCCGAAACCGACAGGGCAATCCAATATTGGTCAAAAGTATTTCGGACTGAAGTTCCCTCTGTGTTTGATAGCTGGTCGTCCTCAGAAAATCGTGTAGTCACGGTTCACCACACGTCCTTGAAGCGATCCTCCACGGAATTTGTCGACACGATAGTGCGGAATCTAGCCCAAAAAAAACGCTATCGATGGTATCGCCGTAAGATGTTGGGGGATTCACCTTGGGTAAGTACTAGAAGTACGTATTCCGCGATTTGTCGTTATCTAAGACGTCACGTTGTGCCACCGGTCCATCGATGGAAAACAGACCTTGAGAGCTTTTTCCTTCAGTACCACATACCGGAGCAAGCAAGGAATAATCAGCTCATTAGAGCCTATTTATTCTTCTGCTTATATGGTGGCGAAACGAATTTTAGAAAATTGAACGGATTTCATAGTTCATCAAATAAAAGGCCTGACCCTCAACCAGCCTCACCTTTTTCTATGCCCAATTTTATTCCAAATTTTCTTGATAATTTTAGAGATGTGGAGGGCTTAAGATGGATCCGCGATAGGGCCGAAGCAGACTATCTATGGGTCTCTTGGAAGAGATGCGTTGAGCAAGCGGCGTCACAAGAGAATAATATAATTGA
>NZ_BADI01000753.1:0-3636 GCF_000333555.1 Herbaspirillum sp. B65
CGCTTTTCCTGATTTGGTTTTTTGTCTACTTTATAGAACATCCCACCAAATGGAAAGCCTTTGCCGCATTCTTGCTGCTCAGTCGGCGGGCACGCCCTGGGACCACCGCGTCCAATCCGAGACGATGGCTTCGACCAGCGGGGAACCAGCTCGGTAGAGGTTCTCGGTGGCGATGGCAAAGCCGCCCTGGGTCTCGAAATTGAGCAGGTTGGTCGCGTTGGAGAGGCCTGGCGGCGGCCGATCGAAGTCCGAACCAGTGCGCAGCAACGCTACCCGCGCGGGATCGACCAGACCCTCGGCGCCGGCGCGACGCAAGGCTTCCAGGGTGGCATTGTCTTCCTGCTGCGCGGTACAGTACTGGCCGCGCCCATCGGTGAGCAAGCCGGTCCATTGGGTAGCCCGCTGGCTCAAGCGATGGCCGGAGAACCAGGTGTCGCTGGAGACGGTATCGCAACGCGTGACCTGCGGCTTGGCGCGTGCCACGGCTTGCGTATAGTTGGCGCGATAACGGGCGGCCTGCTCATCGTCGCGCAATACCACCTCGCGCGAGAGCCGATAGGCGGCCTGCTGCAAGGCGGCGTCGAGCTGGAACACCTCGGTACGATAATCCAGCGGCGGTTTCTGGTTGGGATCGCGGGTATTGATGCCCAGGTAGCCACCGCGCCAGTTACGCGGGATCTCGCGCGCATCCAGTTCCCATTGCAGGCCGAAGTCCACGGCATAAGCCGCCCAGGTCGCTGTGCCCAGCGTCCCGTAGTCCGGGTTGATGCCGGCAATGCCGGCGATGATGAAATAGGTGTGCCGCAGGTCCAGCCGCGAGGACAAGGTCAGCGCCATGGTGGAGGCCGCCGCATTGGCATGGCCCATGCCCAGGATAGCCAGGCAGGCGCCGTCCTGGCGGCAATAGATGGGATTGTCCGCGCCCAGGCCAGGTATCACGATCTGTTCGGTGTTGCCCCAATGCTCCAGCCAGTGTTGCGCCTCCGGTTTGAACATGGAGAGCACCATCACCTTGACGGGGCGGGGCGCGTCCGCGGCCGTTGCGCCCTGGCCCCAGGCCAGGGCCAGCAGGGCCAGTGCGGCGCCGGCTTGGCGCAGGGGGCGGCTCAGCCTTGACAGGCGCATTCTCGAGAGCGCGCGGGTGATGGGTCCTCGCGGGTGGTTTGCCATGTGCAGTTCCTTGTTGGATGGATTGATAAGCGGGTGTTGAGGGGAATAAATAGGGGAAAAGCCTTGCTAAGGACGTGCCGACCGCGATATTGCCATAGACGGCCCGCCGTCGCCTATGCCGGCCTCTGGCTAGAGCGCGGAGGGCTGCGGCAATTTGTCGCGCTCCTTTTTTTGTGGACGGCGTAGACTTTAGTCCTCTGTCCTCTGACTTCTTCCTCGATCCCATCCACATCAGTTCTTCGTTGTTAGTCTTCGTTGTTAGTCTTTTCGTCGTTCATCAAATCAAGCTCATGAAAACAATCAAACGCCTTCTTGGGCTGGTCGCGCTGGCCGGTCTGGTTCTGACGCAATCGGCCTGGGCGCACGCTCACCTCAAGACGGCCGAGCCGGCTGACAAGGCCGTGGTGGCCTCGCCTGCGGATCTGACGCTGGGCTTTTCCGAGGGCCTTAACCTGAAGTTCAGTGGCCTCAAGCTGCTGGGACCCGATCAGCAGGAAGTCAAGCTGGGCCAGGCCATGCTGATGGATGAGGGCAAGTCGTTGATGGTGTCGCTGCCTGCACGACTACCCGCCGGCGCCTATACGGTGCAATGGCACGCCTTGTCGGTGGATGGTCACAAGACCGAGGGTAGCTATAGCTTCTCCGTGGCACCTTGATCTCCCCAGTGTTTCTGCTGGGACTGTGCCGCCTGGCGCTGGACGGTGCGGCCTTGTTCCTGTGGGGCATGGCGCTGATGCTGTTGACGCTGGTGGCAGAGCCCTTGCGCACGTGGCTATGGCAGCGCCTGTCCGTCTGGCGCAAGCTGCTGTGCGGGCTGGTCGCACTGGCTATCGTCGTCAGTTTGCCGGTGCAGGCCAGCATCCTGGGTGAGGGCTGGCGCGATGCCTTGCGGCTGGACATGCTGGCCGATGTCGCCAATGGCACCTCGATTGGCACGGCATGGTGGTGTCAATTGGCGGCGCTGTTCGTGCTGATGGGGTGCTGGCGCATGAGCGGCCTGGTCAGTCTGCTGGGGTGCGCAGCAGGCAGCGGCATCCTGCTGGTCAGCCTGGCCCTGACCGGACATGCGGTCATGGATGAGGGCGGCAAGCGTTGGGCCCATCAAGCCAGCGACCTACTGCATGTAGGCAGCGTGGGCGCATGGATGGGGGCCTTGCCGGTGGTCTTGCTGGTCTTGTCCAGGCAATGCCTGCCGGTGTACCCGGCGCTGGCCAAGCAGATCCTGCGGCGCTTTTCCAATGTCGGACACGCGGTGGTTGCCCTGGTACTGCTCAGCGGCCTGTGCAATACCTGGCTCATTCTGGGCGGCTTGCCGCTGGATTGGCGCTTTCCCTATCAGGTGCTGTTGGCGCTGAAGATCCTGGTGGCAGTCATGATGGTGCTCATCGCCATCTTCAACCGTTATGTTCTGGTGCCGGCCATGCGTCATGATCGCCGTGCGCTGGATCGGCTGCGCCGCTTGAGCCTTACGGAGATCGGGCTAGGCTGGCTGGCGCTGTTGCTGCTGGCCTGGCTGGGGATGTTGCAACCCAACTGAAACGCCCAGCGCTGCGGCAAATTGCCGCAGTACTGCCTCTTCCATGCCATTGGCGGCGAGGGCGGCCTTATCATTAGAACGCATCTCACGCCTATTTATGAAATGAGTTCTAGTTTCTATTTTCCCTCTTGCCTACCGTATCGGGCTTACAGAACATGAGCTTGGGCCGACGCCTTCATCGATCGCTCGCATGGCTGGCGCTATGCGTGGTGGTCTTTGGCGCCGCCGCCCCCACCATTTCACGGACATTGGCGGCCAATAGCCAGCTCGCCTGGATGGAAGTCTGTAGCGCCAGTGGGACCCAGCGTATTGCCGTCCCTGCGACCCGGAAAGCGGGGCAGGAACCCATTCCAGCCGATGGCAGCCATTGCGGCTATTGCGTCCTGCAGCAACATGCACCAGCGCCCCCATCGACACCGGCCAGTGCAGCGCCGCAAGTTCTGGTGCTGGCGCAGCCGCTGTCCATCGTCCCCGAGCTGGCCGTCGTCCCAGGCCTTGCACCGACGGCACATCGCAGCCGCGCTCCACCAATCCTGCTCTGATCCCTGTCCAGTGTGCATGATGTGCCTCATGCCTGTCCTGTTGGCGGACCGGCTGTCGGCTGCACACGCATGAAGGGCTGCGCCAGCAACAAGCAGGCATGGGAATTCAATGGCGGATTGGCTAGCCGTTCGAGCAGGCGATCTAAGTCCCATGACATCTGACCTCTATGAAGTGAAGTCAATGCAGGAGCAAGCATGTTCGACGCAATCGATAGGAGTGCCCTTCAATGCCTGCCGGTGGGCAGGCATCTCGGTATTCCTCTAATTCCTTCCGTTCCCAGGCAGCTGACGGTGCAGCAGATCGGGATGCGCTATTACGAGGGGCACGTCAGGCAGCGTTGGGGTGAGCGCGGTGCCAGGGAAGTGTGGCGCATCTTTGCGCGCACG
>NZ_BADI01000752.1:0-1164 GCF_000333555.1 Herbaspirillum sp. B65
GTAGGCATCATCACTTTCCAGCATTTTGGGCACGGGCGGCGAGGCATCAGGATCAGCCTCGACCAGCACCAGGCGCTTGACGTTGGTATTTGCGNCGATCTGATCGAGTCGGGGGCCGATGGCGAAGGCCAGCATGACCGCCTTGGCTGCATCGTTCACCCNGGTGCGTAGCAGCAGCTCTTGATAGGCGTTTTCTTGCAGCAGCTTGGTGGCCGGCTCGGACTCCAGGGACAGTACATTGGCGGCGGCCTCGCGCTGCTCTTCCGGCAGCAGTGCTAGGACAGCCGCTTTGCGATTGGCGAGGGTGGTCTCGTAGTCCAGGGTTTCCAGCACTTGCGGCGCCGGCAGCAGGGACAGATCGATAGGCGAACTCATTGCACCGTCCCTTCCCGGACCTGCACAGAGAATTCGACGGCCAGGCCGTTGGTGACGCCCTGCAAGACCACGGACACGGCGCCGGTAGCATCCCGGTTCAGATTGACCGACGACAACGAGATGCGCGGCTCCCATAGCGCCAGGCGATAGGCAACGGCGGCATAGATGCGCATGACGGTAACGCCATTCAGCGGCTGGTCGATCAGTTCGGGGATTTCGGAACCGTAGTTGCGGCGGTAGATGCGACTGCCCAGCGGCGTCATGAGAATGTCGCGCACGCACTGGCGGATATGGTCCAGCAGGGACATGCTGCGGCCGGTAGAGGCGTTCATGGCGATCATGGCAGCGGCGCTCCCGATTGTTCGTCGCCGCGCTTGACCTGGCCGTGCGGGTGATGGCGCAGGCTGATATCACCGGCCATCACGTCGCCTGTTGCTTGCACCTGGCCATCGATGACCATCGCGGCGCCACCGTCGCCGCCTTGGACCTTGGCGCCATTGTTCAGCGCACTAAAGCCATCCACTACCAGATTGCCCTTGATGGTGACATCGCCGGTGCAGGTGGTTTGCTGCGCGTCGGCGGTTACCGCATCGGCTTTTACCAGGGCCGTTTTGCTGGGAGAACTGCAGGCGGTACAGGTTGGCGTACACGCCTTCCTTTTGCAGCAGCTCCTGATGGGTGCCGATCTCGGCGATCTGGCCATGCGCCAGTACCACGATGCGGTCGGCGCGTTCGATGGTGGACAGGCGGTGGGCGATGACGAAGGTGGTGCGGCCTTGCATCAACCGT
>NZ_BADI01000751.1:0-5285 GCF_000333555.1 Herbaspirillum sp. B65
ATCGTCTTTGCCGTTCCGACAGGTCCGCTGGCAAGAAGGGAATTTCCTGTTTCCTGGTACCGTGCGATACGGCCGGCTTCGTGGTCGGGCGTAGCGAAGAAAAGATGGGGCAACACGCTTCGGATACGGTCCAGATCATCCTCGAAAACTGCCGGGTGCCGGCCACAGCCTTGCTCGGCAAGGAAGGCGATGGCTACCGCATCGCCCTGTCCAATCTCGAAGCCGGCCGCATCGGCATCGCCGCGCAGAGCGTGGGCATGGCGCGTGCCGCCTTCGAGGCCGCCGTCAGTTATGCCCGGCAGCGGGAATCGTTCGGGGTACCCATCATCGACCACCAGGCCGTCAATTTCCGCCTGGCCGACATGAACTCTTTATTGGATGCGGCCAGGCTCATGGTGTGGCGCGCTGCCCAGTTGAAGGATCAGGGGCGTCCTTGCCTCAAGGAGGCATCGATGGCCAAGATGTTCGCCTCCGAAGCCGCCGAGAAAATTGCCTCCGATGCGATCCAGATCCATGGTGGCGTCGGCTATACCAGCGACTTTCCGGTCGAGCGCATTTACCGTGACGTGCGCATCTGTCAGATCTATGAAGGGGCCAACGATATCCAGCGGCTGGTCATCGGGCGGGCCATTGCCGCACCTTGAACGGTCCAGGTAGAGCGCCTTGGTCTTGAACGCATATTGCATCGATGGATGCAATATGGGCAGAGATTGTCGATGGTCTCAAGGAGCCGATTACCGTCGTTTCAAAACCAGGCGACCTTCACTTCTGGAAACCTCTTTGTAAGTTCTCAATTTGGCGAGCGAGCCGATTCCGCCTGCGGCAAGCGCGATCGCAATGCAGCTATATGTGGTCGCCCCGCCGAGTATTGCAATTGGCGCTGGTGCGATTGCTGCTGCGGCAACTTCAGACGTTCCTCCTGTCGGTAGCGCAATGATGGTGGCGGCGACGGCGACCCCGATAGCGCCGAATGCAATAGCCCATGCCACTTTTCCTGTAGCGCGAATGCGGATAATTTTTCTGGCCAAGTCCCCTTCGATTTGAATCGTATCTTCCTCAGATTTGATTGCTTTGCCCAGATCTTTTTCATTAGTTACGGTAGTCATGCTATTTCCCCCTTATAGGTTTATGTTTCCTCAAGAACTGTATGAGGGGAAAATCGTGCCCCCCTCAACCTTCACGGTAACCACAGGAATTCCCGCAGTTACCCATTGTT
The DNA here is from genome assembly GCF_000333555.1 of Herbaspirillum sp. B65. Lineage (NCBI taxonomy): Bacteria > Pseudomonadati > Pseudomonadota > Betaproteobacteria > Burkholderiales > Oxalobacteraceae > Herbaspirillum > Herbaspirillum sp. B65. The sequence continues at coordinate 1,217 of NZ_BADI01000751.1, forward strand.
GGCTATGCCGCAATTTTTTTAGGCGGCTTGATCAAGCTTTCAGCGGGAATGCCGAGTCCTTGGTTTAGCTTCCAGATCATGCCGAGTGTAAGGGGGCGCTTGCCATTGAGGATTTCATAGACTCTGTTGGAGCGACCAATATACGGTTCCAAATCTTTAACGGTAAGGCCCGCCTGCTCCATGCGGAATTTGATGGCCTCAATAGGGTCGGGCAGGTCAACTGGATAGTGTTTGGCCTCATAGGCGTCAACCAGTGTAACCAAGATGTCCAGGCGATCGCCTTCCGGGGTGTTTAGTTTTGCCGTCATCAAGCCTTCAATCTCCGTCAGGGCGGCGCGGTAATCGGCGTCAGTTTTGATGGGTTTGATATCCATGATGGTCTCCGTTAAATCGTCTGTGCGTCGATGTCATCGAATTGATCCAAACAACAAGTCGATACTTGTTCCCGGCAATGTTGAAGACAGCGCGGCCGTCTTTCAGGATGCTTGCATTGCCAGGCGCTTGCTGCCGAGCTTGCTCCGGTCCATGGGATTTACCCTGATCAGTAAGGTACAACTAGGGTAACAAAACAGAGTAAAAATTCAGATAACAAAATGATCGGGGAGGATAGGCGCCCAAGAGAACATCGGAAAGGCTAACCCTAACAGCGCGTCCATTGAAGGTAGCGGTTTTTTCGAAACCTTAACGTTTCTGTCATCAATCTGGAAGGCTGCCAATCGGCAGCCTTTATTGTTGATGGAACCAGACCCTAGTGCGACAACAAACTCTGCGGCGTACAGCCAAAGGTGGCCCGGAATACCCGGCTGAAGTGGGACAGATCGGAGAATCCGGCGTCCAGTGCCGCCGTGGTGACATTGCCGGCATTGCCTTCGGTGAGCGCGCGATAGCTGGCTTGCAGTCGCACCCGGCGCAGCACATCCATGGGTGTCTGGTTGTGCTGGGCAAAGGCGCGTGTCAGTGTTCGTTCGGAGACGTGGTGAGCTGCGGCCAGGACGTGGAGATTGAGTTGCGGGTCGGTATAGTTCTCGCGCAGATAGGCGAGCACACGTTTGTAGAGATCGTTCTTCTCTGCCGCAGTTGTCCTGGCGCTGGGCGCGGCCAGGCTCAAGGCGAGCACGTCCAGCAAGGCGGCGCCGTAGCGCACCGCCGATTCGGCATCGTTGAATTCGCACGTGCTTGCCTCTTCCAGCATCGAGCGCAGCGCCATCACACCGGGCCGGCGCACATCGATCAATTGTGCGGTCATATGTTCGGCCTCCGGGCAGCGGCTCAACAGGGACTTGCGCGGCAAGCGCGTCAGATAGATTTTCTCCGGGCCCAAGGCAAACTCGAACGGCCGGGCGCCATCATACAAGGCCATGTCGCCTGATTGCAGGCGTGTCTGCCGGCCATCCTGTGCCAGATAGGCTTGGCCGCTGACCATGAAGGCCAGCCACAGGTCGTCGTCGGGATTTGAACGAATATGGTGCGCGTCACGTCGCCAATGGTGCAAGGGCGAGCTCATGATGGCCATGTCGAGCATCCCGATGGAATTGACGGACATGGCGCCGTCGAAGACGGGTTCTCCCGATAGCTTGCTGTCCGCCTGGAGGCAATGACGACAGACGACATCATTCCAATACTCGAAGCGCCGTGGCGCTTCGACGATCGCAGTGGTGTATTGAGCCTTCATAAGGGGCACTCCTGATGTATCGAGTCGATGCAGACATGGTGACTGATTACCGGGCTGGCCAATGCGCTTGACTGGCTGGTTTCGTGCAGCGTTGTGGCTGCTGGAGGACCGATCCCTGGTAGCAAAGTATCTGTCAGATGAACGCACAAGGGCAATAGAATTTCATGCATCGCTGCCAACGGCGCTACATGTTTTGTGCAAAATTTATGCCTGCCTTCGACTATCCGGGCAAGCTGCCCTGATGGGGGGATTAGGTCGATGGATTGAGCGCGTTATGCGCCCGTCGATTGCCTTGAAAACGGCCAGGGTAAAGGGTTTTCGGCCAGCGCAGAAAATGGGGAAGGACTAGGGGAGTAGCGTTCCAGGCTCTGCCCAGGATGCCGCAAAGGATGAAAAAAAACCACTGGGTGGATGACCCAGTGGCCGTGTCGATGACCTGTCGCTTGACTGGCCAGGCAGTGTTGCTGCTCAGGAAGTCCGGGCGTCGCGCAACATGCCGGTGGTCGGATGGCAGTTGATGTATTCCAGCCATTGCGTGGCACCGTCGGAGACCGACACTTCGTGATAAAGCCTGAGTTTTTTCAAGCCGGTGACGACCTTGAAGAAAGTGGTGAAGATGCGCAGGTGGGTGGGATGTGATTCGGCCCAGCGTTCCAGCAGATCCAGCGAGCGCCAGTGGCCGATGTCGTAGGCGATATCGAGCAGCTTGCCATCCAGGTCCACGTTGCGCACGAAGCGATTGCTGTAACAGCCGATCTCCTTTCCCTGGTCGCGCAGAAAGTCCATGCCATCCTGCAGCGGTGGCAGCATCTCGTTGAAATAGAGCGCACGCTCCTCCGGGTCGGCATCAACCCAGTCCTGGCCGGAGCGAATCAGGGCGATGTTGTCGTGACCCTTGAGCACCACCCGGCCACCTTTGGCGGGGTCGCCGGAGATCACTTCAAGCTGGCCGCAAGGGCGCATCCGGTCCACTTGCGAGGCGGGGATGCGGTCACGCATCGATCCCCAATAGCCGTGTTCCTCGATGTCGTCGCTGATGCGATCCATGACGGCGCCCACGCCTGGCAGCTCTTCCTTGAAGGCATACAGGGTCTCGAACTGTTCGGCGCGGGGCGAGAATACTTCCCTGAAGTAGCCGATGCCGTCGGCGAGGCGGGCTTCGCTGTCCCACCATCCGGTCACTTCGGGGGAGCGCATCCAGCGGCAATAGTGACCTGCATCACGCCAATATCCGACGACGATGAAGTTGCCATATCCCTGGTTGTCGAGGTGATAGCTCATGTCGTGATTGCCCGGGCCATCGGGCAGGGCGAAGCTGGCGACGATATGGCGCATGGCCTGCAGTGCCGCCGCCCGTTGTTCTTCCTTGAACTGGATGCCGAGGTAGGCCATCGTCACCTGGGTCAGGCTGTCGTCGGCGCGACCGACCCACATCGGGAAGGGCGGCTGGTAATCGTCGCCGACCCGGCGCGAAAGAGTACGAGGGCATTTGAGATGCTGGTCGATTGCGGATTCCATGCGGGATCTCCTTCTTTTTGAAAATATCAATGCAACGTGGTACTGGCCTGTTGCTCGAACGCGGCAGCACCGGGTAGCTGGGCCCAGGCATCGGGGCCGGCTTCGATTTCGGCGGTACTCAGCGAGCAGGCATCGAGCTCCTCGGTCAGTCGGTCCCAATCGATGCCCTGGCCAATGAAGACCAGTTCCTGCCGGCAGTCGCCGACCAGCGCGTCCCACTTTTCCTGGATGCCTTGCCGACGATAGCTGTCCTGTGGCCATTGGTCTTGCTCGATGAAACGCCACCAGCGCCCCACGAAGCCCCATTGAAATTGGCCCCCGGTCTGCACCAGCATGGCGATGTCGGGATATCGGCTGGACATCCAGAGATAGCCTTTGCAGCGCAGCAGGCGACCATTGCGCCAAGGACGTCCGAGCCAATCCAGCAGCCGTCCCGGATGAAACGGCAGTCTTGCGCGATAGACGCTGGAGGAGATGCCGTAGGTGTCGGCCTCCGAAGGTGGCTGAGCGTCATCCATGGTCTGCATCCATCCTGGGGCCGCCGGGATAGTTCCGGATGCAATAGTAGATGTCGTAGGCATCTTTCTGTTTGTAGCGTCCTTCGATGGCATGTCCTTTCATGGCCAGCAATGCCGGGATCGAGCACACCGCGATTTCGACGCGGTTGGTGCCGCCGGCGGGCATCGGGCCGCTAATGGCCACCCATTGATAGAAGCGCAGGGCCAGGTCGGCCCCATCGGCTTTTTGGACGGCGAAGTCACTGATGAGCGGGGGGACGTTCTTGACGATCTCGGCGTCGCGCGGCATGAGGAAATCGACAACGATGTCAATCGGTCCGCCTCCATCGTCGGTAGGCACTTGCCGCAAAAGCTGAATCGC
>NZ_BADI01000750.1:0-1345 GCF_000333555.1 Herbaspirillum sp. B65
TCAATACCCCCGGCCAAGATCAATGCCTTGGGTGTGCTGGTCACCAAGGTACTGCACAGGCCCCAGGCCAGCGATGACACGCCGCGCCTGACTGCCGCGGAGCTGGACCAACTGGGCCTGAGCGCTGCCGACGGCACGCTCTTGAGCGCGCAGAAACCAGCTGCCGTGGCCGCTGCTCTGTATGCCATCCGCGCTGGCGCCGACAATGGCAGCGACGTCAATAGCCTGAGCAAGCTGCAGACCGTGGTGTCCAAGGCAGTCACGGCCTATCAGAAGATCCAGGTCTATGCCGACCTGACTGCGGTGCCAGGTGGCTTCCCGGAAGATGCTGGTCGTCCTGGTGCTGACGATTTCAAGGCCATGGGCCTGAAGGTGAGCGCCAGCGTCGAGGCCGACAAGGCTATCGGTGCTTCGGCCACCTTGCTGACGGCGGCTTTCGGCGCGGCCCAGATCGATAGCCCGGCCAAGCTGCAAGCCATCCTCGACAACTGGGACAAGCTCTTTACCCTGGTCAACGGCAAAGCCGATACCCTGGCCCTGACCGACACTACGCGCGCAGCCTTCAGCGCGCTGTTGAGTGGAGTAGGGGTGACGGTCGATGCCGCCACCCGCCCGGCCGCGCTGGACCTGCTGCAGACTGCGCTGGATCAGCAGTCCAGCAAGACGGTGATGGATACCCCGACCAAACTGGAAGGCTTGTTGGCGACTGCCCAGGGCTTGCTGATGCTGGCCGGAACCGCGCAAGTGTTTGCCGCTGATCGTCTGCCCACCAGCTTGGCTGCGGCCGACCTGATCGCGCTCGGGGTGGTGCCCGCTGCCACCTCCAACGCTGCTGCGGCGGCTGTCTTGAGTGCAGTCTCGGCGCAGGCGGCCAATGCCGTGGACAGCCTGTCCGAAGTGCAGGCCATCGCCAGTCTGGCCATCAAGGCCCAAGCCAAGATCAGCGCCTATGCCGACGATACAGCCAACGCTGTGCCCAGCGCTGCTGACTACTCGGCCGTGGGTTTGGTCAAGGCCGATGGCCATGCCTTGGTGGGCAGCGACAACCTCGGTGCCATCAATACCGCCCTGGCCAGCACTGCCATTACCGGGGCACTGGCAGCCGATCCGGTCAAGCTCAAAGGCATCGTCGATGCCTATACCCACATCGTCGCGGCGACCGTGACCGGTGCTGCTGCACCGACCCTGGACGACTATGCGAGCGTTGGTCTCTCTGGTCTGAATCTTCAGAACAAGGGCTTGCTGGATGGTGCATTGCCGCGTCTGGGCGCTGACAAGGTGAAGGATCATTCACAACTGCAAAAAGCCGCCGAAGCTGTGGTCAAGATCGCCACGCTGGCCGATG
>NZ_BADI01000749.1:0-22409 GCF_000333555.1 Herbaspirillum sp. B65
ATTTCAACTTTTTGTACAGGTCGCTTCCTGCTCGATATGCCAGCGGGATCGGTACTGAGCGGCGGCAATTATCGTTATGACTTTGCGCGGCTGGACAAGCCAAAAGCCATGAGTCTGGAAGAGTTTGAGGCGGAAATGGCCATCAAGGAAAATACCCTCAGATCAACTAAGCATAAAGTGGAGCCTAGCCTCTTACGTCTGTTGGTCAAACCAGATCCAAACTCATGGATATTCGTCTATTGGGAGCGCGCTTTTCTTACGTCAATAGCGCAGGTGGATGGATACCGCTGGATTGACGGAACACGTTATCTTTTCAAAACCGAGGCAGGCATGAGCAAGCCTCCTACCGGCACGAAGAGTTACCAAGACGATGCAGTCGAACGTATGCGCGCGACACTTGCCGGCTTGAGAAAACGTTCAACGCACGACATCCCAACAGAACCCGGCTATTGTTTTGAAGGTGGTTTCATCGCCAACCCGGAATGGGAAAACGAAGAAGCCGGCATCGACATCGACATCGCCGGCCATCCCGATGCCTTCGTCTCCGTCTGGTTCTATCCTCTCTCCATGCGAGCGCACAGCCAGCCATTGCTGGATCGCATGGGAGGCGTTCTGCAAATGCTGGGCCGGATGGCGACCTCAGTGCATGTGCTACGAAGAGGAGACCGCCAGGTCGGTCCCTACAAGGGCCAGGAGTTCCTGGTCAGCGCACCCAACAGCGGCGGAATGCGCGGCCACAGTTTCATCTGGGAGACCGAGGGCGAAGGTACGCTCGATACGCCTGCGCTGAAGATCGAATTGACCACCGGCCATCGCGCCAAAGACGGTAATCCCCAAAAGACCAGGCTGAGCGATGAGCAGGCTATGAAGCTGTGGGATGACGTATTGAATAGCTTCAGATTGCGTCCCACTTCTGATCCCGAAAAAACCAGCCAGCTCAATCCAGCCCCCTCGCCTCTCCTGCCCCTCGGTGAATTGGTCGCCACAGGATCAATTTGTCCGCAGACAGGCTGGTGGCAGAGCAGCGAAGCCGGCAACGTCGAAGGCGGACGCCGCCGGCATTTCAAGGCCGGTGAGACGATGCCATCCGTTGTGCTGCTCGGTTCGCCCAATCTATGGCAGTCGTTGCGGGGCAAGCCCCCTACTTATGAAACGGCCACCGTATGGACCTTGGTTGAGCATGAGAAGACCGAGGACACTTCCCTGTCAGCAGATCAGTCTGACGATACCGCTTCCGGGAGTCAGACATGAGTTTGGTCAAGCGGTTTTACGCAGTCCTTATTCTGGCCTTGATGAGCACAAGCGTGCTTTCTGAAGATATCTCAGAGAATCGTGGACTAGACATCATGATGGGTGCTCACTCAAGTCAACCTGTTCCAGCAATCTCAACATTTTGTACAGGTCGCTTCCTGCTAGATATGCCAGCGGGTTCGGTACTCAGTGGTGGTAACTACCGTTACGACTTTGCGCGACTGGACAAGCCAAAAGCCATGAGCCTGGAAGAGTTTGAAGCGGAAATGGCAGCCAAGGAAAATACCCTCAGATCAACGAAGCACAAAGTCGAACCCAATTTGTTGCGCTTTTTGGTCAAGCCTGATCCGCAGTCGTGGATTTTTGTTTATTGGGAAAAAGGTTTTATTACAAGTGTAGTTCAAGTGGATGGATACCGATGGATTGACGGTACACGTTATCTGTTCCAGGCTGAGGCCGGACATGGAAAACCTGCTACCGGCACGAGGAGTTATCAGGACAATACTGTCGAACGCGTTCGCAAGATACTCTCCAGCCTACACAAGCGGTCAACTCATGAGATTCCCACAGAACCCGGTTATTGTTTTGAGGACGGTTTCATCGCCAATCCAAAATGGGAAATGGAAGAAGCCGGCATCGACATCGACATCGCCGGCCATCCCGATGCCTTCGTCTCCGTTTGGTTCTATCCTCTCTCCATGCGAGCGCACAGTCAGCCATTGCTGGATCGCATGGGAGGCGTTCTGCAAATGCTGGGCCGGATGGCGACCTCAGTGCATGTGCTACGAAGAGGAGACCGCCAGGTCGGTCCCTACAAGGGCCAGGAGTTCCTGGTCACCGCACCCAACAGCGGCGCAATGCGAGGCCACAGTTTCATCTGGGAGACCGAGGGCGAAGGTACGCTCGATACGCCTGCGCTGAAGATCGAATTGACCACCGGCCATCGCGCCAAAGACGGTAATCCCCAAAAGACCAAGCTGACCGATGAACAGGCCATGAAGCTGTGGGATGACGTATTGAACAGCTTCAGATTGCGTCCCACTTCTGATCCCGAAAAAACCAGCCAGCTCAATCCAGCGCCCTCGCCTCTCCTACCCCTCGGTGAATTGGTCGCCACAGGATCAATTTGTCCGCAGACAGGTTGGTGGCAGAGCAGCGAAGCCGGCAACGTCGAAGGTGGACGCCGCCGTCATTTCAAGGCCGGTGGTGATGCTCCTTCCGGGAGCAAGACATGAGCAATTCGCCCTTGAAGTCAGAACCGACCCGCCTAGTCGGCACAGCCTGGGATGAAGACGGCAACGATGTGATGCAGTCAGTGCTGACCGGCAAGAGCATGAAGGTGCGGGCATTGTGCCTGACCACACCCGAGATCGTGATGCCCATCCTATTCGTGCCCGGCATCATGGGAACACGGCTCAAGGTCAAAGGGCGCGACAAGGGGCCGGCGTGGCTTCCGCCTGAGGCCAAATGGGAAACCATCGTGTTGCTGCTCAAGCATATCTGCCGCACTGCTGCAGATCGCCAGCGCTTGCTCAACCCCAATACGACCGAGGTGGATGAAGACGGGCCGGCCTATCTGGATGACGTCAGCAAGACGCTATTGGCTTTTGGTCCCGGCAAGACCGATGCCGAGCGCATCAAGTGGCGTGGCTGGGGGCAACTCCACGCAAAGAGTTATTTGTCGATTCTTTCACTGCTGGAGACCAGCATGGCGTTGATCTTCGATGCCGCCAGTCAGGGAAAGAAACTGACTTCACATTGGCAAGAGCTGGTCATGGCGCGTCAGGATGCCTCCAAGCTGGGAGCGCAAAAGCCCTTCTTGCCTCTCCAGGAAAAGCACTTGCGTGATGCAGCCGAACTGCTCTATCCGGTTCATGCGGTGGGTTACAACTGGCTGCAGAGCAATAAGGTATCGGCGCAGCGATTGGCCAGCGAGATTGAACGTATCACGGCGTATTACCGCAGCAAGGGAAAAATTTGCCAAGAGGTGATACTGGTTACGCACAGCATGGGAGGCCTGGTCGCCCGCGCTTGCGCGCAGTTGCCGGAGATGGCCGAGCGCATCCTGGGTGTAGTGCATGGCGTGATGCCGGCCATCGGTGCGCCGGCGACGTACAAGCGTATGCGCGCAGGGTTCGAATGGCCGGCGGATGTGATCCTGGGGCGCAATGGTGCGGAGTGCACGGCCGTGATGGCCAACGCACCTGGCCCGCTGGAATTGCTGCCGACGGCGCAATACAAGACCTGGAGCAACCGCGGGGAGCGGCATTGGTTGCGAGTCAGCTATGTGGGGATCGGACAGCGCGGGTTTGCCGAGGAGATGGAGAGTTTCCTCGGGGAGGGGGATCCTTACGCGAAGATTTATCTCAACAACACCTCAGATTGGTGGAAATTGATTCGGGAGGATCTGATTGATCCTGCGGGCAGGGAAGACAGGGAAGCGATCAAAGCAGGAGAAACGGTCGCTCTTGATAAAGATATCGGCAAGGCTGACTTCGACAGGTTTGCCTTGAACCTGCAGAAAGCCCGAGACCTACACGCATTTATTCGTGATAAGTACCACGCAAGAACCTATGCCTACTATGCAGCGGATCATCAACGACCCTCCTGGAATGAAGTGCAATGGAAGTGTCCGGTTTCTCTTCCAGACGATATCAAAACGGCGATGCTCAGGGACGACGATCTGAATGGCGAGATCTTTCTGAACTTCAAGAAAGGTATTGCGCGCCGTTTTGTCTTGCAGGAACCAACCGGACCAGGTGACGGAACCGTGCCTGCGGAATCGGGGGCTGTGCCCACTCCTTATGTCCTGCAGATGTTCAAGCACGAAGGAAAAGCGAAGGGCCATGATAGCTACGACCACCAGTATTCCTACGACAGCAAGATCACGCAGGCAGTGACCCTCTATTCTATCGTCAGCATCGTCAACCAATCAGCTTGGGTACGAAGGGATTTCAAGAAGTCATGAATCTCAAAAGCCCGTTTTTCATCAATGGCATCTCGATGGTGTTGTGTACTGTCGCGCTGTCTGGAGACCTGTCAATTTATCCCGGATCTGCAAGCATGAACAAATCACTTGGCCCCTTGACGACCTTCTGTGTAGGCCGCTTTCTGATTGATGTACCCAGAGGCTCCACCTTGAGTGGTGGTAACTACATCTATGACTTCATGCGCATCGAGCCACCGCAAGCCATGGCGGTCGAGGAGTTTTCCGCTCGTTTGGCTGAAAGGGAGCGCTTCCTCAAAGAGGAAAAACACGAGAGCGAACCGAGTCTTCTACGTTTGTTGGAAACACCTGACGCCTATTCCAGAATACATGTCTACTGGGAAAGCGCTTTTATCACTGCCGCTGCTGAGGTCGATGGCTATCTCTGGACAAATGGCGTCCAGTTTCTCCTGAAGTCCCAGGCAGGAATGAGTGCGCCTCCCCCTGGGATCACCAGTCGCCAAGACTACGCCGTTACGCGAATGCGAGAGACGCTAGCCAAGCTGAGAGCCCGTCGAGATGACGATATTCCCACTGAACCAGGTTACTGTTTCGAAGGCGGCTTTATCGCCAATCCGGAATGGAAAAACGAAGAAGCCGGCATCGACATCGACATCGCCGGCCACCCCGATGCCTTTGTGTCCGTGTGGTTCTACCCATTGGCGATGAGCAAGCACGACAAGCCGCTCCTGGCGCGCATGAACAGCGCAATCCAGGCGCTAGGCCGCCTGGCCACCGCCGTGCGCGTGCTACGCAAGGGTGAGCGCCAGGTCGGCCCCTACAAGGGCCAGGAATTCCTGGTCAGCGCACCCAACAGTGGCGGGATGCGCGGCCACAGCTTCATCTGGGAGACCGAGGGTGAAGGTACGCGCGATACCCCTGCGCTGAAGATCGAATTGACCACCGGCCATCACGACAAAGACAGCAATCCACAAAAGACCAAGTTGAGCGATGCCCAGGCTATCCAGCTCTGGGATGAAGTGCTGAATAGTTTTCGCCTCCGCCCCACCGCTGATCCCGAAAAAGCCAGCCAGATCGGTCCAGTCCTCTCGCCTCTCCTGCCCCTCGGTGAATTGGTCGCCACAGGATCAATTTGTCCGCAGACAGGCTGGTGGCAGAGCAGCGAAGCCGGCAACGTCGAAGGCGGACGCCGCCGTCATTTCAAGGCCGGTGAGACGATGCCCTCCGTTGTGCTGCTCGGTTCTTCCACTCTGTGGCAGTCGTTGCGAGGCAAGCCTCCTACTCATGAGACGGCCACCGTATGGACCTTGATTGAGCATGAGAAGAGCGAGGACGCTTCCCTGTCAGCAGATGAGTCTGGCGGGGCTGGTGGTGATGCTGTCCCCGAACGCAAGACATGAGCAGTCCGTCCCACCCTGCCCAACCCTCGGTATCTCAACTCTATCCAGGAAAGGAAGCACCATGCCCCACATCATCCGCCTAGGCGACGCCACTTCCCACGGTGGCAAGGTCACCAGCGTCAGCGCCACCCATTTCAAGGTTGGTGGCCTTCCAGTGGCGCGGGTCGGCGATGCCTGTAGTTGCCCTCAAAAGGGACACGACAACTGCACCATCGTCGAAGGTCATCCCCATCATCGCATCGGTGGTATCGCGGTCGCCTACGAGGGCCACAAGACCAGTTGTGGTGCGACGCTGGTGGCCAGTACCAGCCATTTCAGCGCATCCTAGCGGCCCCCGGCCTGCACTCAGGCATACGCCAGCCGCGCCTTCATTGGCGCGGTGATCACCGCCAGCTCCGGTTCTCTACCCTCCAGCTTGAATACCGACACCAGCCGCGCCAGTTGCGCCGCCTGGTCCTGCAGCGATTGCGCGGCAGCCGCCGCTTGTTCCACCAACGCCGCATTCTGCTGGGTCACCTGGTCCATCTGTACGATGGCCAGGTTCACCTGTTCGATGCCGGTACTCTGCTCTTGCCCGGCCGCGCTGATTTCATTGACCACGGCACCCACCCGCTGCACGCTTTGCACCACCTCCTGTATGGTCAATCCGGCCTGCTCTACCAGCTTGCTGCCATCGCTCACGCGTGCCACCGAGTCGCCGATGAGGCTCTTGATCTCTTGCGCGGCCGTGGCCGAGCGCTGTGCCAGCGCGCGGACTTCCGCCGCCACCACGGCAAAGCCGCGCCCCTGTTCACCGGCGCGTGCCGCTTCCACCGCCGCATTCAAGGCGAGGATGTTGGTCTGGAAGGCGATGCCATCGATCACCCCGATGATGTCCACGATCTTCTTGGAGGAGGCATCGATGGCACCCATGGTCTGCACCACCTGGCTGACCACTTCGCCGCCCTGGCGTGCAATGTCCGAAGCCGAACCGGCCAACTGGTTGGCCTGGCCGGCATGACTGGCGTTCTGCTTGACGGTGGCGGTGAGCTGCTCCATCGAGGAGGCTGTCTCTTCCAGCGAGGCTGCCTGCTCTTCGGTGCGCGAAGACAAGTCCAGGTTGCCGCGCGCAATCTCGCTGCTGGCCGTGGCGATGGTGTCGGTGGAGACACGCACCTGGCTGACGATGTCCAGCAGGCGATCGTTCATCTTCTTCAATGCGCGCAGCAGCATACTGGTCTCGTCGCGGCCGCGGTCATCGATGGTCGAGGTCAGGTCGCCGGCTGCTACCGTCTCGGCGACCCGTACCGCACGGTCCAATGGAGCGGTGATGCTGCGGGTGATCATCAGGGCGATGGCTGCAGCGGCTGCCAGGCCCACTACGCTCAGCACCAGCAGCAGCGTGCGGGCCTGTACGTAGTTGTTCTCGACGTCGTCGCCGGCGGTTTTCATCATGTCCTGCTGCAATTTGATGAGGGCGTCGGCGGCATTCATGGTGGCGCTTTGCACGGGGCGTACTTCATCGATGAGCACATCGATGGCACCCTCCTTGCCGCCTTGCTGCATCATGTTCAATACCTTGTCGCGCTTGTCCATGTAGGCGGCCAGCGCGCTGCGCAGCTTGTCCAACGAGGTGCGGCTGTCGGTGTCGGTGAGCAGTTGGTCGAGCTGGGCCAGGTCGTCGCGCACGGCCTTGTCGGCCCCGGTGATGCGGTCGTATTCGCTCTTGATCTGGGCTTCTTTCTTGAGCAGCAGGATGTTGCGCACCGAGCGCGCGATCAGGTTCAACTGGTCGACGATGTCGCCGGCCACGACGGTCTTGGGATACTTGTCGTGGATGACATCCTTCATCTGGGTATTCAATTGCGCCAGGCGCGCGATACCACTGGCGGCCATGGCCAGCATCAGCACCATCAGCAGGCCGAAGCCCAGCCATAGGCGCACACGGATAGTGACGTTGGAAAGTTGCATGGAATTCCCCCTTGTTATCGTTTCATTGTCGGCAGGCAAGCCGCTAGCGCGGCGTAGCCGGAAGGCAATAATTGACGGACGTCCCGATTGCGATCCGACTGCTTCAGCATAGAAGACAAGCGGGGGGAAGCCAAGCGCAGCGTTGGCGTTGGTCAGTAGAAACGCCGCAGGACAAGGCTGCGGCGTCGGTAACAGGCGCCACCCTTCAGGTAGCAGCCGGCACCAGCGGTCGTGCTGGCGCACGCCGCCCCAGCACGGCAATGGCCAGTGCCGACACCAACGCCGGTACGGCCAGCATGGCCAGGATCAGTCCCATGCTGAGGTTCATCGACATCATCCAGCCACCGCACAGCGAGCCCACCACCGAGCCACAACGTCCTGCCGCGTTGGCCCAGCTCACTCCGGTGGCGCGGCTGTGGGTCGGGTAGAACTGGGCGGCCAGGGCATTGGCGCCGACCTGCGAGCCGCTGACGAAAATGCCCACGCCGAAAATGGCCAGCACCAGCAGCCACAACTGACCACCGCTCACGCCACTGGCCGCTACGCTGACTGCGCCCAGCACATAGGCCAGCGACAGCGTGCGATGCGCGCCGGCACGGTCCATGAACCGACCCAGCACGATGGCCCCCAGCGTGCCACCGATCTGGAAGGTGGAGGTCACCAGTGAGGCCTTGCTCATCGAGGCGCCGGCGTTGGTCAGCAGCGTGGGCAGCCAGCTTGAAATGAGATAGATGATCAACAGGCTCATGAAGAAACTGATCCACAGCAACACGGTCCCCATCGCATAGTGCGGGCTGAAGAGCGCGCGTACCGGTGTGCCGCTGGCGGTCTCGCCCACGCTCAACGAGGGCATCTGCGCCAGCGTTGGCGCCAGGCGCCGCAGCAAGGCCTCCATGCGAGCAGCTGGGGCCTGTCGGCTGACCAGGAAGCGCAGGGATTCCGGCAGCCACAACGCCAATGTCGGCACCAGCAGTAGCGGCAGGATGCCGCCGGTGAGCAGCACGCCGCGCCAGCCCACGCTGGCCAGCAGATGGGCCGAGGCCAGTCCGCCGACGGCCGAGCCGATGGTGAAGCCGCAGAACATGAGCGTGACCAGCGTGGAGCGTCGTGCCGAGGGGCAGTATTCGGAGGTCATGGTGATGGCGCAGGGCATGGCGCCGCCCAGGCCCAGCCCGGTCAGAAAACGCCATGCCACCAGCCAGCCGAGGCTGGGTGACCAGGCTGCCGCCAGGCTGGTGAGACCGAAGAACAAGACCGAACAGACCAGGATGGTCTTGCGCCCCAGGCGGTCGGCCAGCGGGCCGAAGACCAGAGCGCCGGCCATAAGGCCCAGCAGGCCGGCCCCGAACAACGGGGCCAGTGCGGCCGCGCTCAATTGCCATTGGGCCCGGATGGCCGGGGCAATGAAGCCGATGGCGGCGGTGTCGAAACCATCGACCGTCACCACGAAAAAGCATAGCCACAGCGTGAGTCGCTGGAGCCGCGAGAAGGGTAAGGCATCGATGAATTGCTGTACGTCTTGCCTGGCTTGCATGGCGTGTCTCCTCTTGGATAGGGTGAGCCACGCGACATGGGCGCGGCTTCGTGTGCGGGAAAAATGGAAAAACCTGACGACTGGCTGCCTGGATCAGGCCACTGCCACCGTGATCGGTGTCAGCCCGGCGATGCGCGCGCTCATGGTCTGGCCGCGTTGGACGGCACCCACACCTTCGGGGGTGCCGGTAAAGATCAGGTCGCCTGGCTGCAGTTCGAACAGCATGGAAAGATTGGCGATGATTTCATTGACCGACCAGATCAGGTGGCTGAGGTCGCTCTTCTGGCGCATCACGCCATCGACCTCCAGCACCACTTCCCCGTGCGTGATTTCCCCGGTCTGGGAAATCGGATGCAGCATCCCGACTGGTGCCGAATAATCGAAGGCCTTGCCGATTTCCCAGGGACGGCCCAGCTCGCGCATCTTCATCTGCAAGTCGCGCCGGGTCATGTCCAGGCCCACTGCATAGCCGGCGATGTGCGCGGCGGCGTCCTCCACGGCGATATTCTTGCCAGCCTTGCCGATGGCGACCACCAGTTCGATTTCGTGGTGATAGTTGCTGGTCTGGTCGGGATACGGCAGACGCGCGCATTGGCCGGCCGGCACCGGGACGATCGATTGCGCATCATTGGGTTTGCAGAAGAAGAAAGGCGGTTCACGCTCGGGGTCGAAGCCCATTTCACGTGCGTGCGCGGCATAGTTGCGGCCCACGCAGTAAACCCGGCGCACCGGGAACAGGGATGGGCTGTCGGCCACCGGCAGGCCGACGACAGTCATGGGAGTAAAAAGATAGGTCATGGAGAGGACTTCCGGATCAAGGTAAGAACTAAACGAGGGTGTATCGGCCATCAAGAGGCCGCATCCACCTGTATCGCTGGGGCTGCGCGCTGGAAAGCCGGCAGCGCCAGGCAGGCGCGCTCGATGGCCAGGATGCGGGGATAGGGAGCGAGGTCCACCTCGAAGCGGCGCGCACTTTCCACTTGCGGGATCAGGTAGACGTCGGCCAGGGTGACCTGCCGGCCATAGCAGAAGTCGCCGCGCTGGAAATCCTGCGCCAGCAAAGTTTCCAGTGCCGCAAAACCTTCGCTGACCCATTGCCGGCACCAAGCTTGTACGCTGGCTTCGTCACAACCCAGCATCTTGCGCAGGTACTGCAGGATGCGGCGGTTGTTGACCGGGTGAATGTCGCAGCCGACGATGGCCGCCAGGGCCCGCACCCGGGCCCGGCCATTGGCGTCGGCGGGCAGCAGGGGCGGTGCCGGATAGCGTTCTTCCAGCCATTCCAGGATGGCCGGCGACTGGATCAGCGTGAGCTCCCCCTCCACCAGCGCCGGCACCATCGCCTGCGGATTGAGAGCGCGGAAGGCCGCGCTCAGGTGTTCTTCGCTACGCAGATCGACGGCAATGTAATCGTAGGCCAGGCCCTTGAGGTTCAGGGCAATGCGTAGGCGGTGCGAGCTGCCGCTGCGAAAGAAATTGTAGAGTTGCATCAAGGCCTCCTGCTCAATTGCGCGCCAGGCAGCGCTCGACGTTCCAGCCATAGAGCCATTGCATGGCGTCATAGAAGCGCTCTGGCGGGCGTCCCTTCCACAGGTCGTTGCGTACCAGCCGTTCCACCCCCTTGGCATGGTAGATGCGCCCCATCTCGCGTGAGGACAGCACGATGCGCGCTGTGCGCGTCACCCGCGAGCGCTGGTAGAGATCGAAGGCGGCATGAAAGTCGTTGTCGTGCACGCGCAGCGCCTGGCCCAGCGTGACCGCATCTTCCAGCGCCATGCAGGCGCCTTGGGCCATGTATTGGGTGGTGGGGTGGGCAGCATCGCCCAGCAGCGTGGCGCGGCCGAAGCTCCACTGCGCAATCGGCTCGCGGTCGGCGGTGGCCCAGCGCTTCCAGCTCTTGGGCAGATCAATCAGCTGGCGCGCCTGCGCACAGATGTCCTGGAAATAGCTCTGCACTTCCTCGGCACTGCCTTCGGTCACTCCCCACTGTTCCTGCTGGCGGCTATGGAAGGTCACCACTACGTTGTATTGCTCACCACCGCGCAGCGGGTAATGCACCAGATGGCAGTTGGGACCGACCCAGATGCTGGCCGCATTCCACTGCAGGTCGGCCGGAAAATCCTGTCGATCCACCACGGCGCGATAGACCACGTGCCCGGTCACGCGCGCGGCATCGTTGACGTATTGCGCACGCACTACTGACTTGGTGCCATCGGCGCCGATCAACGCCAATCCGCGATGGGCCTGGCCATGCTGGTCGTAGACGGTCACGCTATTGGCGTCCTGTTCCACGTGTTGTACCCGGGTGGAGGTGACCAGACTCACGCGTGCGCTCTCCAGCGTGCCTTCCAGCAGCGAGCGGTGCACGTCGACTCGGTGGATCACCGCATAGGGATTGCCGAAGCGTTCACGGAAGGCGGCCCCGGTCGGGATACGTCCCACCAGAGCGCCATCGATGGCATCGTGCATCACCATCTCATCGGTATAGACGGCGCGCGAGCGCGCTTTTTCGCCCACGCCCAGGGCATCGAAGGCGTGGAAGGCATTGGGGCCGAGCTGGATGCCGGCACCGATTTCGCCGAGCTCGGTGGCTTGTTCCAATACCTTCACATCGAAGCCTTGGCGCACCAGAGCCAGCGCAGCAGCAAGGCCGCCAATGCCGCCACCGGCGACGATCACGGGGAGGGATTGCGTCATGGGATATCCTTTTTGTTCATATGGAGAGAAAAGCGGCCTGAGCCAGCAGGCGCTGGGAGGGGCGGTCGCTTCACGCCTCGTTGCGCACTTCGTAAAGCCCCAGCTTGCGATGCAAGGGACTCTCATCGGCGATGAAGAAAAAGGCCGGCTGGCTGGCCGAACGGTTACGCAACTGCACCGCGCTGTAGCCCGGCACGCAGCAGGTGTCGGCATCGACCAGCGTGAACTGTGCCTGCTCGGTATCGACGCTGGCGCTGCCTTCGATCAGGTGCAACACCGCTGCCGGCGAGCGCGCCGGTAGCCGTAGCGATTCGCCAGGCCGCAGCATCAGTGCCGAATAACCGAGGATGTTCTGGCAATCGCCGCCGTTCTCGGGATTGACGTAGGCCAGTTGCACCGCCTCGCCCACGGGCTGCGATTGCGCCAGTCCCAGCAGACTCTGGCGCACTTCCGACCAGGGATAGCGCAGCATGGGATAGGGCTGCCGGCTGCGCACGAACAGCGGCGTCGGGACCACGCCGCCACTGCGGTAGGCGCGTTCCTGGCCTTGCTGGGTGATCTTCTGCGATGGGCCTTCCTGCACGTAGGACGCTTCCAGGTAATGCACCAGCGGCAGGTCCAGCACGTCCAGCCAGACCACCGGTTCGCTGCCATCGTGACCGTGCTCGTGCCATAGGCCGGTGGGCGTGAGGATAAGGTCGCCGCGTTGCATCAGGCATTTTTCGCCCTCCACGGTGGTATAAGCGCCCTCCCCTTCGACGATCATGCGCACCGCATTGGGGGTATGACGGTGTGCCGGCGCCCATTCGCCCGGCAGCAGCAATTGCATCCCCAGGTAGATGGCGGCGCTGGCTTGCATCTTTTCAAGTCCATGGCCAGGATTGGCCAGCACCAGCACGCGCCGCTCGGCCTTTGCCATCGGTGTCAGCTCGCCGGCCTGCATCAGCAGCGGACGCAGCGCCTTATAGCTCCAGTGCGCCGGTCGCGTTTGCGGGATGGGTTGGCCCGGCGGCAGCACCTTGCGCAGGCTGGGCCACAGTGGCACCAGATGTTGTCGGGTCAGGGCGTCGCGATAGTCGGATGGCAATTCATCCAGGGTGCCGAGTTGCAGCATGGTATCTCCAGTGTCGTTGTCACGCCTTGCCTGTTGGCAGGCGGCGATTTTTTCTAGTGCTGGAAATGTACGCGCCGCATCGACATTCGGTCTATGCAATGGTATTAATGGATTCCATTCGAATAACGAATAGAGCAAAGCTTATGCAAACCGCAGACATCCGACTGCTGCAGGTATTCAACGAGATCTACAAGACCCGCAGCGTGACCCGTGCGGCCGAGCATCTGGGGCTGGGGCAGCCGGCGGTGAGCATTGCCCTGGCGCGTCTGCGCGAGCATTTCGATGACCCGCTTTTCGTGCGCATCGCCAACGTGATGGTGCCCACGCCACTGGCGTGCGAGCTGCAGGAGCAGGTGCATAGCACCTTGGCTGCGCTGGAACAGGTATTGGGTCACCGTAGCCGTTTCGACCCCACTACGGCCGAGCGCACCTTCACCATCAGCATGACCGACATCAGCCAGTTGGTGCTGCTGCCACGTCTGTGGGCGCATCTGCGGCGCACCTCGCCGGGCATCCATATCGACATCGTGCCCTTGTCCGAGCAGACCCCGCGCCTGCTGGAGTCCGGCCAAGCCGACCTGGCACTGGGTTTCGTACCGCAATTGGAGGCGGGTTTCTATCAGCAATCGCTGTTTCGCCAGCGCTACGTCTGCGTGGCCAGCGCCGATCATCCCCGCATCCGCCGACGCCTGACATTGAAGCAGTTCGAGCGGGAGGAACATGCGGTCGTCACCTCCTCTGGCACGGGCCACTTGATCCTGGCCAAGGAGATCGCCAGCCAGGGCATCCGCCACAACATCGCCCTGCGGGTGCCCAACTACCTGGGTATCGCGTTTGTGATCGAACAGACCGATATGCTGGTGACCATCCCCGAGCGCCTGGCGGAGGTGCTGGAGGGACGTGGACGCTTCAAGGTCTTTCCGGTGCCTTTTGCGCTGCCGGATTATGCGGTCAAGCAGCATTGGCACGAACGTTACCATCACGATCCCGCCAATCGCTGGCTGCGTTCGGTGGTGTCGGATCTATTGTCGACGGCGCGGCGTTGAGCCGTTTACTCTCAACGGGGAGCGGGCCGTTCGAATCCCAACATCACCGTCTCGACCTTGTCCCGGATCACACATCCTTGTACATGATCGTTGATCAACCCCATGGCCTGCATGAATGCATACGCGGTGGTCGGGCCGAGGAATTTCCATCCGCGCCGTTTCAAGTCCTTTGACAAGGCCATCGATTCAGGTGAGACCGACACCGTCTGCGCGCGATCAGATGGCTGCACTGCTGGGGCGTATTGCCAGAGGAACGCCGCCAGCGAGCCATGCTCAGTAGCGATATCGCGGGCAATGGGTGCGTTGTGCAGAACCGATGCGATCTTGCCTCGGTGACGTACGATGCCTTCATTTTTCAGCAGACGTTCGATATCGTTGGGTCCGAAGCCTGCCAGTTTGTTGTAGTCGAAGCCTGCGAAGGCGGCGCGGAAGTTCTCGCGTTTTGCCAGGATGGTGCGCCAGCTCAACCCGGACTGGAAGCTCTCCAGGCTCAGTTTCTCGAACAGTCGGAAGTCATCGGTGACTGGAAATCCCCACTCCGTGTCGTGATAGTGCAGGAACTCCGGCGCCTGTGCACACCAGCGGCAGCGCGCTCTTCCGTCTGGACCGTCAACGGTGGATTGGTTCATGTTCTCAGTCCTGGGAAAGGAGCGCGTTCAGGTTTTCATGCAGGCCAGAGGGCTTCAGCACCAGTACCTCTGGCTGTACCACGCCATGGATGACGAAAGGATCGGTTCCGATCACCTGATCCAGCGCCTCGAGCGGTATCCCGGCCGCGATGATCGCACCTCCGGCCTGGGAGTCAAGACTGCCTGCCACCAAAAAGATGTGTCGCGAGAAACCTTGCTCCAGCCACTCCTTGTGGCCTTGCATGAACTCGCCAGCACGCTGACGGTGTTCGGTGAAACGTAGCAATACGATATACATTCCTGCCCCTCTTTCCGCGGTAATGGAGCACACCCGTGGTCAATCCTTGATGACTTGTGCATCGACCCATGCACACATGCGTTCGACTTCGCGTCGAATGAATGCCTTGTCGCCGTAGGTCTGCGCCAGAATCGCGACCCCTTGGCTCAATGCCAGTACGTGCAAGGCCAGTTCGTCGGCTGCTTTGGCATGGCCCATGGCAGCGAATTGACGGCGCAGCCAGGTGCGAAACAGCTCCATGACCTGGGCGGCTTCGTCACGCAATGGGTGATCCAGCTTGGCCAGTTCAGTACACAGTGTTCCTACCGGACAGCCGTGCTTCATGATCTTGGATTGATTGACGAGCAGGATCTGGATAAAGCTGCGGATGCGGGAGGCTGGCTGTTCATCCTGCATTTCCCAGCGCTCAAGCAGGCTCTGGCGTTGCGTCAGCCGCAAACCGATCACGGCCGAGAGGATGTCATCCTTGCTTTTGAAATGATGATAGAAGTTGCCACGCGAGATTCCTACCGTCTCGGCGATGGTGGCAAAGGAGGTATTCTCGTAGCCGCATTCGTAGAACAGGCGATCGGCTTCTCGTACGATCTTCTCGCGTGTATTGACTTCACTCATGATGATGGGGATGGGGAAGAGTGAAATTTAGGACGTATGTCCTAATTCGATGGAAAATTCTAGGGCGATTGTCCTAGTGTTGTCAATCGGGATAGCAACGCGAGCACTAGAGTGGATACCCCACCATGACACAGCCAATGGCGTCCTACTTCCCTCCGCGAAAAAAATGTGCAACCATCCTCTGAGAAAATTTCCAACAAGAATCAGGGGGAATCGCCATCATGGCTTACGCCACTTGCCTGTTTGTTATTGCCACCCCATGTCTTGAAGGGGCGTGCGCATGACCGTCATCGTCGGTATCGATCTGGGCACGACCAATAGCCTCATCGCCGTCTGGGAACATGGCCGCAGCCGTCTCATTGCCAATAGTCTGGGCGAGTTCTTGACGCCCTCCTGCGTCAGCGTCGATGAGGATGGCAGCATCCTGGTCGGCAAGGCCGCGCGCGAGCGCCTGCAGACCCATCCGCACCGGACGGCGGCCGTATTCAAGCGCTACATGGGCAGCAACAAGACCGTGCGCCTGGGACAGCGTGATTTCCGGCCAGAGGAATTATCGGCACTGGTGCTGCGCTCGCTCAAGGCCGATGCCGAGGCGGCGCTGGGTGTGGAGATCAGCGAAGCCGTCATCACGGTGCCTGCCTATTTCTCCGATGCCCAGCGCAAGGCCACCCGTGACGCTGGTCGGCTGGCCGGACTGAAGGTGGAACGCCTGCTCAACGAGCCCACGGCCGCTGCACTGGCCTATGGCATTCACCAGCGTGAGGGCGAAACCAAGTTTCTGGTGGTGGACCTGGGTGGCGGCACCTTCGACGTGTCGGTGCTGGACCTGTTTGAAGGCGTCATGGAGGTGCGTGCCTCGGCCGGTGACAATCTGCTGGGCGGTGAAGATTTCGTGCAGGCCATCGTCGATGCCTTTTGTCGTGAGCACGGGATTGCCGATGAATGGCGCCGTGAACCGCAGTTCGCGCAACTGCTGCACGCCCGCGCCGAGCAGGCCAAGCGTGCCCTGAGCGTGTCCCCCCAGACCAGCCTGCAGGTCGATTTCGGCCAGCAGCACTACGAGATGATGCTCGATGAAGTGCGCCTGGAAAGCATCTGCGCACCGCTGCTGGCGCGCCTGCGCGCGCCGGTCGAACGCGCTCTGGGCGACGCTGCCATTCCCCTGGATGAGCTCGACAGTGTGGTGCTGGCCGGGGGCGCCACCCGTATGCCCATCGTGCGCAAGATGATCGCCCGCATGTTCGGCCGCTTCCCGGCGATCGATCTCAATCCCGATGAAGTCGTGGCGCTGGGGGCGGCCGTGCAGGCCGGCCTGAAGTCGCGTGACCAGGCGCTCAAGGAAGTGGTCATGACCGATGTGGCGCCCTATTCGATGGGCGTGGAAATAGTGACCTGGTTGGGCGATGGCAATTTTGCCGGGGGCCACATGGACCCGGTGATCGAGCGCAATACGGCCGTGCCGGTCAGCAAGGTCAAACGTTATTTCCCGACCTCACCCAAGCAGACCGAGGTAAAACTGAACGTCTATCAAGGCGAAGCGCGGCTGGTGCGGGACAATATCTTCCTCGGCAGTCTCAGCATCACCTGCGAGGGCCAGCCATTGGGCGAGCATGGCATCGATGTGCGCTTTACGTATGACGCCAATGGCCTGCTACAGATTGAGGCACAGGAGCGCGCCAGCGGTAAGGCCTTCAACCTGCTCATCCAGTCGGCCCCTGGCCTGTTGAGCGAAAGCGAGATCGCGCAGACTCTGGCCCGCCTGGCCGAACTGAAGATCCACCCGCGCGACCAGCTGCGCTACCGTACCCTGCTGGCGCGCGCCGAACGCCTCTACCAGCAGCTGCGCGGCGAAACGCGGAAATGGCTGGGGCTCCAGATCACCCTGTATGAGCAGGAGCTCGACGCCCAGGACAGCGACCATATCCTGGCCCGCACCGAGAGTCTGACGCAGGTGCTGGATCAACTGGAGCAACAGCGGGCCATCCTGCCGCCGGAGGAACGCACGTGAGCAGCCAAGTGCCCGCCTGCCTGGCGCACCTGGGGTTGGATACCGATGCGGACGAACGGGCCGTGCGCAAAGCCTATGCTGGTCAAGTGAAGCAACTGGACCAGCACGAGCAGCTCGAACAATTCCAGGCTCTGCGCGAAGCCTACGAGGCTGCGCTGCACTGGTGCCGTTCACCACGCGCGGCGGATGACCAGGCCGATACTGCTGCCATCGATGGGCAGCCGGAGAGCAGCGCAAGCGATGCAGACGCGCCTGACACCAAACCTGCCACCAAACCGGCCCCTCAGCCCACGCCGCCCAAATCGTATGCGCAGCGTCATGCAAGGCTGCTCGTACCGAAGCATGTTCCGGTCTATACCGCCGTGGTCGTGGCGTCGTGGCAGGAAGAGGCACGCACCCGGTGGTCGATCTTGCACGAACGCATTCGTCGCTTCGCCGCCAGCCCCGAGGGCAATATTCTAGGTAACTGGCGTCAGATGCTGGCCAGTGTGTTGGAACAAGAAGCGTGGCAAGACCTGCGCGCACGCCCCTGGCTGGAACAGCAGATTGCCGACCTGCTCGCCGCAGGCTGGCGCCCCGGGCATCAATACCTGTACGAAGCCGCGGTAACCCTGTTCCACTGGAACCTGGACGTCACGCGCCTGCGCGCACTTGGCGAGGCCGGTCAGTTATTGGGGCGGGCGCTGGACCAGCAGCAACACTTCCTGCAACTGGCAGACGATCAGCGCAGGACCATGTTGTACGCCATCGCGCGCTTGCGCAACCCGGACCTGCCCGAGCAGTACGAGATCAAATATATGTGGTCCGATTTGCAGTTGCTCATGGCGCGGTACCCGCAATGGATGCATGTGGTTAGCAGTGTGGTTAACTTCGAGCGATGGCGCCAGAGCGATATGCAGCCTCAGCCGAAAGCGGATGTGCAGCCGAGCGTCGAGCACCCCATTGAGCGCTACCGCCGGTTGGACTCGTGGTTGGGTTTCCTGATCGCTGTCTTCCTGCTCTTGGCGGTATTGCCGACCATTCTTAGACAGTGCGCCAGTACGAATGAGCCTGCCATCCGCGAGCAGCGACCCAAGATGGATCGGCTCTCCATGCGCGAGCTGGAGACCAAGGGTCGGCAGATTCTTTGGGAGGCAAGCCATCCGCAGCAAGCCAGGCCGGAAGTGTCTTCCTTGGGCGAACTGCGAGCGCAGACGCTGATCCTTCCGCACATCGCCTATACGCCGCCCGCTGAGACCGGCAACCGGCAGGTTCGCTATCTGCTGACCCTGTCTGCCGGCAGGCTGCAGAAGGTAGAGCTGATCGAGTCTTCGGGGCTGCCCGCTTTTGACCAGGCCGTGCGGCGTGCTATCGGGCAGGTGCCGAGATATCCATCGGAATTGCCGCCATCGATTGCATTGGCGTTCAATACGGACGCGCTCAAGAGAGCGCCCGCAGCGGCGCACTAGGGCCTGTTCATGCGCAACGCTATGTCAGTTACGTAACACCATATCGCGCAACAGACGATCCAATACCGAATAGTCTCCACGCTCATCCTTTTGAGGCGTGGGGATCTGTTCCAGCCTGCGCAGCTGGGCATCAAGGAAGCGATTGATCTCGGGCAGAGGCAAGCCCTCTTCTGCTTCACCTGAACGACGCTTGATGACCAACAGTTCATCGATGGCCGTGCGCAGGGCGGTCTCGGTCACCAGTGCATCGACCAGGTCGAGAAAGCGCATCGGCACCGGCCCGCGCTGTTGTTCTATCCACAGCGCCGCCAGCAGGGGGCGTAGCACGTAGAGATATTTCTTCAGACGCACGCGCTCGCCTTGCAGGTATTCCCGATAATTCTTGCGTGCCATCTGCAGATAGTGGTGGAACACCCGGTCGGGGCGGTGGACCAGGTCGGCTGCAGCGCGAATCTGATCGGCGAAGTTGACATCGGCACGATAGACCACCGGTGAGGATAACCACTCCACCACCGTCGCGTTGCCATTGCGCAGCAGGCCCAGGGTCTTGCGCAGATCCCAGCCGCTGACATCGTAAGTGTCGTTGACGGGCAGCTCGATGACATCGCGACCGGGCAAGACCGTCAGGTACCAATCGGGCCGATTTACATAGATAAAGCGCACATCGTAGTCGCTATCAGGTGAGGCAAAGCCCCAGCCGCGACTGCCGGATTCGCACGCAAACAGCACGCGGACCTGGTGTTCGGATTCGATGCGGGCAAGGGTCTTGTCGATCTCGGCACGGATCTGCGGATCGATGGGGTGTTCCTGCGTGTGCCAGTCGAGGTTGGAAGATGAGGTAGTGGTATCCATCCAGCGATCATAACAGGCGAGCCGTGTCGTTCGGTGCTCAGTCGCCCAGATCAATCATCCCCGCCAACCTGATCGCCTCCGGCCTCTCATACATCGCCACCACCCACGCCTGCTGCACATCATCGGCATGGGCATCGAGCGTGGCCGCCACGAAGTTGATCGAGGCGCGGTCCAGGCTGGCGTAGGGATCGTCCAGCAGCGTCAAGGTGGCTCCGGCGGCGAAGGCGGCGGCCAGGTAGACCTTGCGCTTGCTGCCGGTGGAGAGCATGAAGAGCTTCTTTTCCAGATGCGGCGTCAACGACAGCCCTTCGATCAAGGCTGGGAGCAGGCCGTGGTCGAAACGAGGATAGCGCTCGGCCAGGGCGGCGAACACTTGCGGCGGCGTCATCTGGTCATAGGCTTCGCTGCGCGGGTCGATGAAGAAGACACGACGGCGGTAGGCTTCGCCATCGCTATCCAGACGCAGGCCGTCCAGTTCCAGTACGCCGTCGCGCGCCGGCATGAAGCCACCCAGGAGATTGAGCAGCGTGGTCTTGCCACGTCCATCGCCACCGCGCACCAGCGTGACGCCAGCATCGACGCGGGCCGAGAAATCCTGGAACAGGTCCAGGCCGGGATAGGAAAAATTCAGGCGTGATACCAGCAGCAGTGCGGCAGCTTGTGAGGCTTGGGTCATCGGTTCGAGTCTGTGAGCAATGGGACCGGCTTAAGGTTGCCGGCGGCGCGCGGCCTGGCGTTGGGCTTGCTGTGCCGCCGCTTTTTCCTTGCGGGCATCGGCCAGCATGGCCAGCGCCAGCGCCAGCGGCGGATACAGCAGGATCAGGCCGCTCCAGTCATGGTCCGAGAGGAACATCAGCACCGCGATGCACAGGTCCACCGCCATCAGGCACATCAATGGCCAACCGACGGGGGCGCCCAGGAAAGTCTTTTGTCGCTTGTTCTTGAAATACAGTGCCATGCCATCCACCCTGCTTTGGTATTCGCCGCATGGCCGCTGCACGCCGCACCGGATGGGCGCGATGATTGCCTGGCAACATGTTGGCGGGGTTGTCTCCTGCCTCGGATTATAAGAGATGTGGCAAGACCGAGGGAGTTGGCGGCGCGTGTTCTCGCCTGGCAAACATGCGGGGTGCATAGCCCTCAACTCATCCATCCGCCAGCGAAAAAAACGTTCCCCGGCCTTTTGGCCGGGAACGTTCCTCCTTGTCCCTGCACAGCTTCAAGAGAATTCACCGCGCCTTGGCTGCCCCCGGCCACAAACGCACCACCAAGGCCAACACGGCAGAAATCACGGCCAGCCCGACTACCGCGATCCAGCCCCACTGGGCCAGCGCCAGGCTGCCCAGGGCGGCACCAGCGGCCATGCCGATGAACATGCCCACGAACAGGACTGCATTCAGACGGCTGCGGGCACCCGGTTCGATGCTGTAGACGATGGTCTGGTGCGCCACCAGCGTGGCTTGCACGCCGAGGTCGAAACCGATCGCGGCCAGCGCCAGCAACACCAGTTGACCTTGGGTCGAGAACCACGGCGACAGCGCCATCGAGGCGAAGGACAATGCCGCCAGGCTCACGCCCAGACGGGTCACCAGTTCCGGGCCCTTCTTGTCGGAGATGCGGCCAGCCAGCGGTGCCGCCAGCGCACCAGCGGCACCGGCCAAGCCGAAAGCGCCAGCCGCAGCACTGCCCAGGTGGAACGGTGCGCCATGCAGCATCACTGCCAGCGTCGACCAGAACGCCGAGAAACCGACCGACAGCAAGCCCTGGGCCAGCGCGGCGCGACGCAAGGCGCCATGCTTCTTGACCAGGCTGCCCAGCGAACCCAGCAGCGCGCCATAGGACAGGTGCGTAGTCGGGTGGAAGCGCGGCAGGCCACGCCAGGCAGCCAGGCCGATCAAGGCGATGCTGGCCGAGGCGCCCACGAACATGGCGCGCCAGCCGAAGTGCTCGGCCACGAAACCACTGACTACGCGCGAGAGCAGGATGCCCAGCAGCAGCCCGGTCATGACCGTGCCGACGATGCGGCCGCGATGCTGTTCCGGTGCCAGGGTGGCGGCGGCCGGCACGATGTCCTGGGCCAGCGTGGCCGTCAGGCCGATGGCCAGGCTGGCGGCCAAGAGCGTACTCACACCCGAGGCAGCACCAGCCAGCAGCAGGGCCACCGTGAGGATGGCGGCCTTGATGAGGATGATGCGGCGGCGGTCATAGCGGTCGCCCAGCGGGGCCAGCAGCAGGATGCCCAGCGCATAGCCGAGCTGGGTCGACATCGGCACCATGCCCACGGCGCGCTCGGAGGCGCCGATGTCATCGGCCAGCACGCCCAGCATGGGTTGCGAATAGTAGAGCGAAGCCACGGCCAGGCCGGCGCCGCTGGCCAGCAGGCCGATCAGGCCGGTCGACAGACCGTGGGAATGGGATGCCGCATGAGTGGCGGCAGCTGGATGGGCAGCAGCCGGCACAGCGCCGGTACTGGCGGGATGCGGTTTTTGCAGACTGTTCATGGTGGACCTCGATAGGGTTGGTCTTGCGGCCGGCCCGGGAAAACCCCCTCTCTGCCAGCGTTGCAACGGATTGTCCGCTGACGGGCTCAGATTCGGTAGTAGCGTCGCCGGCAGAATTTATA
>NZ_BADI01000748.1:0-21567 GCF_000333555.1 Herbaspirillum sp. B65
ACAGATAGATTATTTCAATCGCTGAAATTATTTGTCGGCGAATCCAATGACGGGCATGAAGGGCCAATTCATGAGCTAAGTCTTGGTGGCGCCAATTTGATTTTCCTCACGCTCAAGCTGCTCGAATTTAAGTATCGGAATGCAAGGCACACGATTGCGAACTTCTTGCTAATTGAGGAGCCCGAGGCGCATTTGCACACTCACGTGCAAAAAACCTTGTTTGACAATATCGGCGACAGCGGCGCGCAAATAATTTATTCCACGCACTCAACCCATATCTCTGAAGTCAGCAACGTTAGCAACGTGAATGTCCTGGGCCGCAACGGAAAGGCCTGCGAGGCGTTTCATCCGTCGACCGGGCTAGAACCAGCAGCAGTTGGAGCAGTTCAACGCTACCTGGATGCCGTACGGAGCAATCTTCTGTTTGCGAAAAGCGTTCTTCTTGTCGAGGGCGACGCTGAAGCTATCTTACTCCCGCTTCTTATTAAGAAGACGTTAGGCGTCAGCCTCGATGAGCTTGGAATTAGTTTGGTAAATATCGGCAGCACTGGCTTTAGCAATATTTCCATCCTCTTCGACAACCAACGAATTCGGCGGCGTTGCAGCATTATTACAGACCAAGACTCCGCCTATGCTCCCATTCAAATTCTTCCTGCTGACGACGAACCCACGCGTAAGTGGAAGAAGAAAATGGAAGGTTCGGCAGCTGCCGGAGCTGCACGAAAGGCCATACTGGATGCTGAGGCACTTGGGAACCGTTGGGTCAAACCATTTTATGCGACATACACCTTCGAAGTGGACTTTGCTATCGTCAACCAGAATATCTTGGTCAACTCCATAGATGAGGTCTACGCCCAAGATGCAGCCAGAATTGAGGCAAGAGCAGATTTCCAATCCGGACAAATCGCTCGTTATGGACGACGAACATTGACCATGGCAGCCTACAAAAAGAAGGGATGGTTCGCCATCCTCTTGGGCAAATACATTGACGGCCTTGCTAGAACTCCAGCGTACATTCTTCAAGCAATTGCTTTTGCCCACGGAACGTTCTCACGTGAACTGATTTTCAGAATACTCCACCATCGATTGAGACACTACGTTGGCCAAGACGGCCAATTCCCTACCGTCCAATTGCAAGACTACTGGTCCCGTGTCTGCCTCTATCGAACCGAAGGTGTTGATTTCAATACCATTCGAAATGAGACGTACGCATCTCTCCCAGACGACCAGGTCTGCGACCTCCTGCGAGCCATACCATGAGCTTCACCTGGACAGATGCAGACTTGAATCAGGAACAGTCTGATGCGGTTGTAGATGAGGGGAACGTCTTCTTGGTGGCATGCCCTGGTAGCGGCAAAACACGCACTCTTACTTATAAAATTGCATATGAACTGTCGCGGATTCAAAGCCCGAAGAAGTTCGTCGTGGCATTCACATATACAAACCGAGCAGCGGATGAAATCCACGAGCGCATTGAAAATCTCGGAATCGATACGTCACAACTTTGGATTGGAACAATTCACTCATTTTGCTTAGAGTGGATTCTGAAGCCATACGGGATATATGACCCGCGCTTGGCCCACGGCTTCCGTATCATTGATGTCCATGAGCAAGAAGAACTGCTAGAGGGATTTTGTCGCGCACAAGGAGTCGACCTCTGGGACTGTGGTTACTACGTCACTGAAGATGACTATCATCTCAGCTGCATCGACAGAAGCAAGCATCCAAGACTTCACGCTGTCTATGCTCGTTATTTCCAGCATTTGGCAGATAACCGAATTTTGGATTTCGAGCAGATACTGCAATACGCGTGGCGACTATTAGAAAGCAAGCCTGAAATAGCCCGAGTCTTATCGAACCTGTTCCCGCTCATTCTGGTTGATGAATTCCAGGACACAAAAAGAATTCAATACTCCATGCTTGGCGCTATTCTTCGAGTAGGTGAAGGTCGAACACGAATTTTCATTGTCGGCGACCCAAACCAGGCCATTTATGGCTCACTCGGTGGCTTCGCAATGGCTGCCCAGGACTTTCGGGCATTGTGCGGTCAACCGCTAACTGAGCGGCAACTTTCCGGAAACTATCGTTCATCTGCGCGCATAGTCCAATATTTTTCGAACTACAACGTTTTTGCTACGCAGATTTATGCGGCCTCGCCGGACAGCGGCTTCCCCAGCATCGTCACATACAACAATACTGTCCAGAAGGATGTGCTCATAGACGAAGTGGTTCGCCTTGTTAGACAAGCGTTAGATGCGGGAATAGCGCAAAGTGAGATTTGCATTTTGGCTCCATGGTGGATGCATTTGGCTGCAATGACTCGGCGTCTCATGGCGGCCCTTCCACATTGTGAATTCAATGGCCCTGGCATAGTTCCGTTCAGTCGCGACATCGAGAATTTCTGGTACCGGCTTTCAAGAATCGCGTTGACACAAGCGTCACCTTCTCAGTACACACGAAGAATGCGCTGGGCTGCGGAAGTAATCCGTGACCTTGAAAGTGAAGGAATTGACGTTAGCAGCATCACCCCCAAGGTGCTTCTGCGCGAATCAAATTCGATTCATATCGATGAACGCGATGGCCTCGAATATTTGACTGAATATTTCTCGCAACTCATGGAACGCCTCGGAATTGATTGGCGAGCGTTCCCGCTCTTGGCATCCCATCATGCTGCGTTCTTCGCGAGCTCATTGGCACAGTTAAATAAGGTACGAGGAGAAGGCATTGATTTGCGCGATATCGATTTCTTCCGAAAAGTCTTCAAGACGCGCAGTGGAATCAATGTGAGCACCATACATGGTGTAAAAGGGGCCGAATTTGATGTCGTGATTGCCTATGCGCTTCTACAGGGAATGGTACCCAATTCCAAAGATGTCGACGGCGAGGTAAGTGCGAAGAAGATGCTGTACGTTGTCGGCTCTAGGGCCAGAAAGCACCTGCATCTAATTGCGGAAACAGGCAGAAGGTCCGGGCGTACTGGACCTATCTACCGTCCGACCGAGGTACTCGCCAGATGTGTCTTCCCATACAACCTAGCTTAGCTCAACGCTGCCGCGAAACAAATGACGATGTGAAGCTCACCCGCACTTACGGTAAAACATGGCCATTAAAGTAGGATATTCCGATTGAATCCTACTTTGCTGCGCATCCGGAATTGAGACTCAAGAGGCATCAGCGCGAAATCTGGCAGACATCGCGACTCTCATGCGCAACGCCATGAAGAAGCAGACGGTAACGCAACAGGACTTACGCGAGCGCCGACATAGCCAGGCGAACGCTGACGGGAGTGCTCAGCGGGGAATCGGATTACATGGTCACAACCCTGAGGGCGGTGCTCGACCGATTGGGCCATGAAATGGTCATCGTGCCCAAAATGGCCGTGCGCGTATTTCCGTCGGAGCGGGAGCCCACTGAGCCGATAGTGAAGACGAAGGTGCAGGCCGCAACTGAAAAGCTCAATCGGCTTTCACCAGAGAAGTAGACAACGCGGTGGAGTACCTAGGCTACGAGCATAGAAGCGGTCGCCCAAATCCTGCGTCATCGCTGAACCAGCTGTCCTCGTCCCTCGGTGGGCTGGTCACAGACGTCTTATTCATCAGTGAGCTTTCCGCACGTGCGGCAGAAGTGCTGCCGGATGCCATGACAAAGGCAAAGACTGGTCGTCTTTGGCCGTACGATATGTCCTTGAAATCGGCGGTTAAGTTGTCTAACGTATGAAAGCGTCGGTGCAATGCCGGTGCTTAACTGAAGAACGCCCTGTCCGCTCAGTAGTAAAACCGCTTCCTGCGGAGGATGCCCTATTTATGAGAGGGTACAACTGCAGGAGAGAGGCAATGAAACAAGGTTTGACACCGTATCTATGGTCGGCTGAGCGCTGCCGAGTTCATGAGATAGCAGTTGCTGAAATCGTTGTCGGATTTCTCTATCGACAATTACGATTGTTTGGTCCGCGCATAAATGCCGAGCACCGATACCGGGAGCGAAGTACAAGATGTAGCGGAGATAACTTTTCTTCCGGTGTAACCTTATTTTCCGCGCTGTTCCGCCCGCCGCTGCGTGGCCCTTATCGAGGCCTTTTTCCATTTTTGGGAGCTACTGCCTTGCCGCTTTTTTGTGCAGCGGTGATGCTTGTAGTGATTTCGTTACAAGCTTGTAGTGCAAAATATTTTTTCATCAAAAAAATCGCTATTAAATCAGGCACATCCTCTGATTTTGCTTGTAACGTCGCCGATTTGCTGTCTATCTTTCGCAAAAAATCTTTTGTAAGCTGCGCGGCTAATGAACTTATTTGCCACCCAATGTTTGCTCAAAAGATGCGCCTTCCTCCGCTCAATACCGTTGCCTCCCCCATTACAGCAGCATTCGTGCTCGCCGCAGCATTGCTCATTTTGAGTCCTATCGCAGCCCGTGGAGGTCTGTCATGAATCGCACTTCAGTGACCTATGGAAGGCGTGGGCGTCTGAACGAAACAAACTCAGGTATTCGACAGACGGCGCCGACGTTTGGTAAAGCAAAGCACGGCACATTTATGGAAAAGGCTGGCGGTCACATTACCGTTGAATCGGACGGGGAAATGTTTGCGGCTCGGCTGCTTTCCATCGACCCGCGTGTGAGTAGTTTTCAACCTCAACCGTTCACCGTCGACCTCATTGACCAACGTCTGTTGCTAACCACCGAAGCCAGAAGCACCGCATGGCGGAGGCACCATCGAGCCGAAGGTCCGAAGTTCTATACGCCTGACTTTAGTGTTGTGCATATGGACGGCCTACGCTATTCACTTGAAGTCAAAGCCGAGGGATTTGAAGGGGATGAGCTGTATCAAGAAAAAATTGAACTAGCGCGTCCAGTGCTGGCAGCCAACAATTATCCGCTGCGGACAGTGGTCTTTCCGAAGAACACGGCCCACCCTATCCGCCTGAACGCTCACCTGCTCAAACAGGCGGCACAGCAGATTCACACGTATTTCGATGAAGACTTGGTCGAACGTGTTTGTCAGCGATGCGGCGGCGTGCCTACGACGATGCTCCAACTGTGTAAAGACCTGCAGCTGATGCCGGGGCTCATACCTATCTTGTTGGTCAAAGGCGTTCTAAGTGCCGACCTTGCTCGTTTTCAGATAAAGGGTGCCTTGCCGCTGACTCTCGGATTTGGCGATTTGACCATCTCTGCTTGATTGAAGAGGTGGTGCAATGATTCGGACCTTGCTTATTCATGACCGTTTGGCTGACCCCAAAAACCACCAACACTATCTGGAGGTCGTGGACCCACATCTTCATGGCGGCTGCATCAAAGTCTTCGACCCAGAAAAGAAAGAAGACTGCTATGTAGAGATGACCAAGGTATCGGAAGAGATTTATAACGGGACGATGACCGTCCTCCGAAAAGGAAAGCCGCTTGTCAGTCTGGTGGCGCAACCATTCGACGAAAGCCTTCGCAAGAAGGATAGTTTCATCCGCCAAGTCATGCGGACTGTAAAGGACAATCAGAAGTTGGGAAAAATCAGTTTCTTAGAAGCATGTCGGCAGACGAAGGAAGAATATGAGACGGCGGCTACCGCTACTTCGCCCGCATTTCCTGCATTAGCAACGTTGTACCGATACCACCAGTTGGAAATGAGAGGTTTGCCTTTAATTCGCGGTGCAAAAAACAAAGGCAACCGTACTAAGCGCTATCCGCAAAAGGTGATTGATGTCATTTGCCAGCTTGCGAGAGAACACTACCTACAGCCTCACTCGCTATGGTCTATCAAAAAGATTGCTGAAAAAGCGGACAGAAGTGTACGCGGCTCGCTCCTTCCAGAAGACGCACCTCCTATCAGCACTAGATTCGTCAAGAACACCATCCATCGGCTCGTACATGTAGACCCTAGTGCCGCGCGAATGCTGCCCAAAGACGCAATTGCTGGCAAATCCGTAGCCAGAAAACGCATCAGAGCGGAGCAGCCGCTTGAGCGAGTTGAGCAAGATGCTGTTCATCTACCTTTCGTTGTTAGGACGCCTGGCGGTATCTCTAGCCAAGTGCACCTGGTTCACGCCATCGACTGTTGTACAGGTCTTCCACTTGGTTGGTGTCTCGTCGTAGGCGCGCCCACCGATAGTGACTCGCTTGCCTGTATTGAGATGTACATGACGCCGGATGCCCGTGCGCGGAGATTGAAGAAATTAGACCTCTCTTACAACATCTTGGCCTACGGTACACCCGCGCAACTTCTATTCGACAACGGCGCAGAAAATCAGGGCGGAAGAATCATGAATCTGCAGAAGCTTTATGTAGATACCAAACATTGCAGAGCGCGTGCTGGCCAGGAGAAGCCATTTATTGAGCGGCTCCACGGTTCGCTCAAAGAAGACATAGAGACGCTGCCTGGTTGTACTCGACTCGACGGCGAAGATGGTCTGCGTGACCCGCTCGCATTGGGCGACGAGCTCATGGATATAGATGAGCTAGAGCGGTGGATTGTAAGGTGGTACTACGAAAAATGGGGCAATCATCAACTCGACCGTTTGCTGTGGGAGACCGTTCTCGACAGCAACGTGGAAGGCGCAACACCCTTGGCACGTCTAGCCTACTTTGAAGAGTCGTGCGTCCCCATTGCACTTCCTCCCTCCCGTGCCGATTGGTTGTCGGCTTTGTACGAGCAAGTGGAACGTAAATTAAGTAGAAAGACGGGTGTCACGATAGATGGACTTCACTACAAAGGAGAAGATTTCGGGACGCTGATTGATAAATATGGTGAACAGCAATTTTTGACTATCGTCTTTAACCCAGACGATTTTCGGTATGTTTATGTTCGAGAAGGGGATGACCAGCCGTTGGTCAAACTAGAATTTGAGTATCTCAAGCCTGAGACTCCAGCATGGTCATTTAGGGAGGCGAAGGAGCGCTATGCAAAGGCGAAACGCAGCACCAGCCAGATTCCTGGAGCGGATAAGTTTTCCCAAGAATTGCAAGACCGAAGCTCGCAAGGGAAGCGTTCCGCAAGCGCTAAAAATCCTAGCAAACGTGAACGAAACCGGGAAACAAAAGACAGAACGAGGGAGATTAATGCGATAAAGCGGGCAGCAATTCCGAAGAGTCCGATGCTGTCCGCGCAATCGGCTAAGTCGCAAAAATCAGTAGAACAAATTCAGCTGGAAACTGCCATGCTTGAACCGACACCTCTTCTAACTGTGCTTAATCGTGACAGCGGAGATGAAATCTGATGATGCCCGCGAAGAAGTTACGTGTCGATATCGAGCGCTGTGAACTGCAGCATCCTCAATTTCTGAAACAGCTCCTTCCATTGAAGCAACGTATTGAGGACGCAATTGATGGTGCCGCTAGCCGTATTGAACGTGTAATCGGTCCCTCGCGTGTCGGTAAATCCATGCTGATTAACTCACTCAGTCGAGACTACCCAGAAAACAAAGTTAATGGGCGTAGACAAGTGCCCGTGCTTGTTGTCCCGGTACCGACGCCGGTTTCACCTCTGTTGTTGCCTTCCAGCGTGCTGACCGCGCTTGGTATTCCGATACAGGGAAATATTACATCCGGTGTAATGGGAAAGCGCATGCAAGAGCAACTGAAATTGGCAGGCACACGAGTGGTTATTTTCGAAGAGGCAAGTCACCTCGTGGAGGTCGGTGCACGTGTTCCATCTCGTAGTGCTGGGGATTGGTTTAAGTGGTTAGCAGATTCCCAGAATCTAACTCTGCTCCTTTTTGGTGTGCCGAGACTGGAGCGTCTCTTTGATATCAACGAACAATTGCGGATGCGGGCATCGGCGGCGCGTAGGTTTCTGCCCTATGACTCTCGGATTCAAGAAAGTATGCAAGCATTTCACACCTGCGTGGCGACGTATGCGAATCTATTTTCTGCCGCGGGATTTCCAATCGCACTACCGCCGCTCGCTCTTACCCATCAGTGTTATTTGCTGACCGGCGGGTTAGTTGGCCTTTTGAGTCGGTTCATGCAGGAGCTTGCTGGTCAATTGGTACGGGAAATGCCGAGGTCGGTCGGGTTTGAGGATTGTCGGGCTGCCGCTATTGCCATTGAGTCTGTCGGCTCAAGCCAATTTAGGGCGTTCGAAAGCTTTGATTGTGAGCAGAAAATTTCCGCTGTCGCGCTCCATGATGCCTACGTTCAGGTGATGAATATTAACGAGCTTAAGGTTCCAATCCTTGACAGCCGAGAAGGAGCTCTCCAATGACGTTGGTTGTAACCTATGCTCCGCATGACCATGAGTCAGCTATGGGCTACTACCGCAGGCTTGCTGCGGACAATCTTGTTTCTTGGCGGGAGTTGGCCGGGCTTGCTGATTTGCCACGCAACCGCAACGCGCTCCTAACGCAACCGGAAGCCGTAGCGACGGCTCTCGGGTTAGAGCTTGAATGGGCAGAATTCGCGTGCCGACAAGATGAAATGGCCCCAACGGCTAAAGGGCTTCGTCGAAGCCTAGCAGATGCGGTTTGCCCTGATTGCCTTTTGGAGGCAGTATATATTCGTGACTATTGGGAGCATGCGTATGTGACGGCATGCCCTCATCACCATACAAAGCTTGTTGACCATTGCAATGAATGTGGCGCGGCGCTTTCACCGCATCGGTTTCACATCGATAGCTGTGACTGTGGTCATCCGTTAGGCATGTTGCCTCGGAATGCGGCAAATCCTTCCCAGCTCTGGTTGTCTACGTTAATTGCTAGTGGTGGTGCCCACTCGGGTGGAATTGAGCCGGCGATGAATGGAATAGATGTGGGCGTCTTAGCTCAGGTCATTCGTACGTTGTGTATCTATGCAGAACCAGAAAATTCGGTACCACGACGTGGTTCGCTAAAGCCCAGATATGTGCACAGTGCAATTGATTTTCTCGCGCCGCTCGAAGCTCTTTTGGCAGCATGGCCAAATGGATTCCAATCTCATGTGAAGATGCGCATTGCCGCAGGGCGTCCTAAGGCGCGCACTTTGAACTCGCTTCTGGGGCCATGGTACGTTACCTTACGCAAGCTCTGCCAAGGCACAGTGCTAGAGCCGTTCCTAACCAGCATCATTGAAGTAGCGGCTGAGCGCTTTGATGGTGCCCTCGGTATGGACTCTGCTAAGTCAATCGTAGAAGGTGTGACCGCGTATATTCGTAGGCCTGAGGCAGCGAGGAGTATTGGCATCAGCGATTCTCGATTGCATAAGGCCATACAAAATGGCGAATGTGCACATCGAACGCGCCGTGTGGGGACGCGTGGGGAGCTCTATGAAATTCCTCTTGAGGAAGTCGAACGCATAAAAAAAAGCCGCAACGGATGGATATCGGAAGAAGAAGCAGGCGAATTGATGGGTGTGCCAGCTTCGGTCGTGCAAAACATGATGTTGGCAGGTGTTATTCGTTCAGATGTCAATTGGCGCCACGATATCTTGAAAGGCGGTCTGATTGAACGCAATTCAATACAGACATTGGCACAGCGAGTCCGCGATATGGCGGTTCCTAGAGCTGCGGGAGTACGCGAGAAGATAACCTGGGCAGGATTGACCACTCGGCGTATGGGAGATAAGCAAGCAATTCAAGAAACCATGCGAGCCGTAGTTGATGGGACGATTACCGCTGCTGAGATTGGCAGCCGACTAGGAGAAATGGAGTTTCTGCGTAGCGACGTTGTTCCTTATTTCGGCACTCCTTTACTTGAATCAGGATTCTCGGTTCAGCAACTCTCAAAAATCACCGGTTGGAAGTGGGAGAGCATCTCGCACTGGATAGAGACGGGACTGTTGGAATCCGAATCTATTGTGCTTCGAGGGCAACGATGCCGAGTGGTCTTGCCGCATCAGTTGCTGACATTCCGTCAAAAGTTTGTACCCATTGCGGAACTGGCCCGAGCTCTCGAGACGAAGTCATCTGCTTTATCCAAATTGTTAGTCGGCATCGAATTCGTCGGTGCACAGCAGCTGCCCAATGGGGCGATGCGTGGGGTTTTGGTTAGAACGGCTGATTTATGCAAGCTTGCCGTCCTTGGCGCCAAGGCGGGAAAAGACCTGTTTGTTCCCATGCCCAATATAGACGGCTAGACTTCTCCTCTGCCTTCTTTCTCCGTTTAGCTATAGGGCTCAGCCAGAGAAATATAGGTGTAGTTCACTCTAACTACGGTTGGTGAGGCTGAGCCTAGCCCTCCCGGGACCAATGCCCGAGAATCGCCTTCACTCAGCCTCACCATAACCGCTACGGAATGGAGCCGGCCTCGCCCGGTAGACTTTCGTTTCACGCCTCTGCCTTCGCCAGCGTGCCAGATATCTCAAAACATCCCCCCAGAATCTGGTGTCCCCTATACGCTGGTGCTAGTTATCTCGTCCACATAGGCGGCAGTTCCTGCATTACCTAAGCCCCTATTCCGAAGCCAAGTGATGCCATGCTTACACCGGCTTCATGCTGACCGATGATTGTGCAGTTCCTGCTTTGCAGTATAAGCAGGAGTATGAATATCATCGCTAGCAGCGTGGTATCGACTTAATAGGGCAATCTCGACACAAAATAATAAATAAATTGCCATTGCTCTTCCATTCCGCGCATATTTTTATAAAATCTCTATAGTTCCTCGGCACATTTTTCGATAGTGCCTCTCGCGGATGGCGAGTGAGCCCACTTGAGCCCACATAAGCTGATGGGAATGCGATGATGGGAGGGCTAATTTCCGAGGAGCGGCGCCAGAGTCGCGGTGCGGTTGGAGCAGTAAAAATTTCTCGATTTATGCGTCGGGATTTCTCAAGCTATGCATTCATAGCATCCCGAAAAGCCTTGTCTGGCAAGGCTTGGGTTTCTCAGTTTATGCATCCGTCTACAATTTCACTGGACGATTTCGGTACCGGTTATTCGTCGCTCTCCTATCTGGGGCGTTTCCCCATCGATCAGATCAAGATCGACCAGAGCTTCGTGCGCCAGATCCAGACCGATGCGGCCACGGCCAGCATCATCCGCAGCATCATCATGCTGGGCCAGAGCCTGGGCCTGTCCATCATCGCCGAAGGGGTGGAAACCCAGGAGCAGCGCGACCTGCTCCATGCGCAGGGTTGCACGCTGTACCAGGGTTTCTGGTATGGCAGGCCGATGCCGGGCGAGCAGTTCGCAGCGCTGTTGCAGACGCCGCTACCTGCATCTTGAGCATCACGACAGCCTGCTTACGCGCCGTTGTAGAGCGAGGAGTCCAAGGCCTGGCCTTGGGTGCTGTTGTCGCTCGCCGATGGCTTGGCGCCGCTGTTGTGCATCGGCTCGCCCAGGCGCGCGGCTTGCAGTTCGGCCAGGACATCGGCGCGGGTCTTGCTGCTCTCGAACTTGACGACGGGGTAGTTGTTACGGGCGCTCAGGTTGGCCTGGTCGCGCGCGGCCTCGGTGGTGACGGTGGATTGGGCGAAGGCCGAGACGGAAAAAGCGGTGGCCAGGGTGGCGATGATGAGATGCGAGGTTTTCATGGTGGGGCTCCTTTGTAGAGAGGTTTTACAAGGCCCGCTGGCGCTCTATGGGGGAGGTCGCGGCAGGGGCGGCGCGATCGTCAGGACTGGTTCCGGCGTATCGTTGGAATGGATTCTAGGGCGTGGCTGCGCACAGAAAGATTGCCTAGTCATTACAGATTTGTAATGAATGCCGCACGCCGCTGGTTCACAATACCGGCTTATCCGTCAAAGATCCGATCATGCATATCCTGTTGGTAGAAGATGAACCGAAATCCGGCGACTACCTGCGGCGCGGCCTCACCGAGGCCGGCTTCGTGGTGGATTGGGTGCAGACCGGCGTGGATGGCCTGCACAACGCGCGCACGCTGGACTACAAACTCATCATCCTGGATGTGATGCTGCCCGGCATGAATGGCTGGGACATCCTGCGCGAACTGCGCCGCACGCACGACACGCCGGTGCTGTTTCTGACTGCGCGCGACGAAGTGGAAGATCGCGTCAAGGGCCTGGAGCTGGGCGCCGACGATTACCTGGTCAAGCCCTTCGCATTTACCGAATTGCTGGCGCGCGTGCGCACCCTGCTGCGGCGTGGCCCCAGCCGCGAGGCCGATGTGATCGAGTATGACGACGTGGTGGTCGATGTCGTGCGCCGCAAGGTCAGCCGCGCCGGCCAGCGCATCGATCTGACCGCCAAGGAATTTGCGTTGTTGCACATGCTGATCCGTCGCCCGGGTGAAGTGTTGTCACGCCCCCAGATTGCCTCGCAAGTGTGGGATATGAACTTTGACAGCGATACCAACGTAGTGGACGTGGCTGTGCGGCGCCTGCGTGCCAAGCTGGATGAAGGTTTCGACCAGAAACTGCTGCACACCGTGTGGGGTATGGGCTATGTCTTCGAGGTCAGGCGGTGAGCCGTACCCCGGCGTCGATGAGTCTGCGCTTGGTGGTGCTGTTCGGGCTGCTGGCGCTGGCCCTCTTTACCGCCGTGGGCAGTTATCTTTCGCATTCGCTGCATGTGCAACTGGAGCGGCGCGACGATGAAGAACTGGCCGGCAAGTGCCGCTCCATCAATCACCTGGTGGAACACGCCGCATCGCTGGAGGATATCCTGGCGCGCCGCCACCTGATGCTCGACACCCTCTCCGGCCACGACCAGATGCTGGTGCGCATCGCCCGCGCCGATGGCAGCACCCTCATGGAAAGCCACGACCCGGCGCGCAGTGCCCCGGACCTGGATCTGTCGGCGATCAACATCCGCAGTTGGGACCGCATCGAAGCACTGCGCGTGGGCCAGCTGCGCGCACGCTACATCGCCAGTATGCCGACTACGCGCTCCGGTGAAAAAGCCATCGTGCTGGTGGTGCGCACCGCCTCGGACCGCATGTTGCTGCTGGCTGACTATCGCGCCGACGTATGGTGGGCTGCGGGGATCGGCACCCTGCTGGCTACGCTGCTGAGTTATTTCCTGGTGCGCAGCGGCTTATCTCCCTTGCGCATGATGGCGGCGCAGACGCGCGCCATTTCCGCCCACAAGCTCGACACCCGGCTCGACCTGCAGGCTGCCCCGCGCGAGCTGCACGAGATCGTGCAATCCTTCAACGACATGTTGGACCGCCTGCATCGTAGCTTCCAGCAATTGAGCCAGTTCTCGGCCGATCTGGCGCATGACGTGCGCACGCCCCTCAACAATCTCATGGTGCAGACCCAGGTGGCGCTGGGCAAGCCGCGTGGCATCGATGAATACCAGGCCCTGCTCAGTTCCAACATCGAGGAATACGAACGGCTTTCGCGCATGATGGAGAGCATGTTGTTCCTGGCCCGCGCCGACAATGCCCACGTGGTATTGCAGCTGCAGGAGCTGGATGTCGCGGAGGAACTGAGCCGCATCGCGGAGTATTTCGAGGGTATCGCCGAGGAGGCGCAGGTGCGCATTGCCGTCAGCGGCGCCGGACGCCTGCGGGCCGATACCATGCTGCTGCGCCGGGCGGTGGGTAACCTGGTGGCCAATGCGATTCGCTATACGCCCGTCGACGGTGTCATTACCTTGCAGGCCAGCCTGACCGAAGGAGCCACCATCATCGAGGTGGCCAATCCGGGACCGGGCATTGCACCCGCCCAGGTCGAGCGTATCTTCGATCGCTTCTACCGCGCCGACCCCTCGCGCAGCAGCGCCGGTGGCTCCAGCGGACTGGGGCTGGCCATCGTGCGCACCATCATGGCATTGCATGGCGGACAGGCCAGCGTGCATAGCGAACCGGGCCGGCAGACGGTATTTGCCCTGCGCTTTCCCACGGGGCAGGCGAGTTCGTCGGACAAGTCCTGAAAGGCTGGCGCGAGGCAGTGAGCGTCAGCGCCGCGGCGCCACCGGTTCAGCGTGAATCTTCACTGGGTAGTGACAGCAGCGAGATGCGCATCAGGTCCGGCAGTTCCATCTCCAGCGCGATGGCCAGGGCTTCCATGTTGTCGACGGAAATATTCCTCTCACCGCGTTCAACTTCGCTGAGATAGGTGCGACTGATGTCAGCACGGAAGGCAAGTTCTTCTTGTGACATCTCTTTCAGCCGGCGTACCCTCCGGACGTTTTGTCCGAAGATAACGCGGGCGCTCGGTGGAGTCTCTTGATTTTTCATGAGCGCAAGGATCGGGCGGCTAGGGGTGACGGTCGATTAGCTACAATTACAAAGACACAAACTATTGGTGACAAACACTTATACCCTCGAATCTCTTTGCAATTAATCGAAATTTATCGAGATTACTCTCGTAATTTGAGTCGTCATTTTTCGAAAATCTACTAGTGATCTTTAGAAAATTTTCAGAACTTTGCCTTTAGTTTGCACTCCTCCTCCCATCGGGCGAGCGAGCCGCCGCGTCCTTTCTCATCTTCTGCCATGGAAAAACACCACGCCTTGCGCTGTACCAAACGATGGGCCATGGGATGCCTGCTGGGATCGGCAGCCTTGTTCGTGGCTGCCTCGCTGGCGCCGCCCAGCACCGGCAGCGCCCTGCTGCGCGCCATGGCCGAAGCGGCCATGGTAGGTGCGCTGGCAGACTGGTTTGCGGTGACCGCGCTGTTTCGGCGTATTCCCTTGCCGTTGCTGGCGCGGCATACGGCCATCATCCCGCGCAACAAGGAGCGCATCGCCGACAACCTGGCGGTGTTCGTGGAAGAAAAATTCCTGGGTCCGCAATCGCTGGTGAACCTGCTGCGCCGCCATGACCCGGCGCAGCGCCTTTCGGCCTGGATGGCCGATCCTGACCATGCCGCCCGCCTGGGCCACTACATGGCGCAGGCGGTGGCGGGCGTGCTCACGCTCACCGACGACCGCCGCATCCAGGCCTTCGTGCGCGAGGCCTTGCATACCGCGCTGGGCAAGCTGGACCTGTCGCGCTCGCTGGCCAGCATCCTGGACACCCTGACCCTTGACGGCCGCCACCAGCAACTGCTGGACCGCGCCATCGTGGCCCTGGCCGAACTGCTCAACCGCGAAGAGACACGCGATTTCATCGCCGAGCGCATGGTCGACTGGCTGCAGCGCGAATATCCCAAGATCGAAAAACTGCTGCCCTCCAACTGGATCGGCGAGAAGTCCGCCGCCACCCTGGCCGACATCCTCGACAAGCTCTTGAGCGGCATCGCCCAGGATCCGCATCATTCGCTGCGCCAGGCCTTCGACCGTCAACTGGCCAGCTTCATCACCCGCCTCAAGCAAGACCCGGCCCTGCGCGCGCGGGCCGAAGAGATCAAGCGCGAAGTGCTGCAGGGCGAGGCCGTCAACGCCTATGTGGCCGGCCTGTGGGACAGCCTGCGCGATTGGCTGCGACAAGATCTGGAGCGAGCCGACTCGGCCCTGCACGCCCAGGCGGCGGCAGCGACCCAATGGATAGGCCGCGCCCTGCAGGACGATGCCGAACTGCGCGCCTCTCTGAACAAGCACCTGGAACAGGCGGTGGCCACCTTGAGCCCGGAACTGGCGCAACTGTTGACGCGCCACATCAGCGACACCATCAAGCAATGGGACAGCGCCGAACTGTCGCGCCAGATCGAACTGAACATCGGCCGCGACCTGCAATACATCCGTATCAACGGCACCCTGGTCGGTGGCCTGATCGGGGCCGTATTGTTCGCGCTGTCATGGCTGATGCAATGGCTGGTGCATGGCGCATGAGCCAGGCCGGGTGATGATGGGCACTACGGCTCCATCTCCTTGAGCGTCTTGCGCATGATCTTGCCGGTGGCCGTGGTCGGCAAGGCATCGACGAAGGCAATCATGCGTGGATATTCATGGGCCGCCAGTTGCGCGCGCACGTGCTGCTGCAGCTCCGCCACCAGTGCGGCTCCTGGCGCATGACCCTCCTTGAGCACGACAAAAGCCTTCACCACCTCGGTACGCAGCGCATCCTTGACCCCCACCACCGCCGCGATGCGCACGGCCGGATGGCGCATCAGGCATTCCTCGATCGGCGCCGGTCCGATGCGATAACCGGCGCTGGTGATGACGTCGTCATTGCGCCCCAGATAGCGGATATAGCCGGCTTCATCCATGTTGCCCAGGTCACCGGTCAACAGGAAGTCGCCGGCGAACTTCTCGCGCGTGGCCTCCTCGTTGCGCCAGTAGCGCAGGAACATCACCGGGTCCGGCGCGCGGATGGCGATGTGGCCCACTTGGCCGCGCGGCAGGAGATGGCCTTCTTCATCGACGATCTGCACCTCATGCCCCGGTACCGCGCGCCCCATGCTGCCTGAGGCGCTGGGATAGAGCTGTGAGGAAGAGGACACCACCAGGTTGCACTCGGTCTGGCCGTAGAACTCGTTGATGGTCACGCCCAGCGCCTCGCGGCCCCAGGCGATCAAGTCGTCACCCAGCGTCTCTCCACCACTGGCCACGCTGCGCAGCGAGAAGGGCCACTGCGAGCGCGGATCGGGGGTGCCGCGCAGCATCTTCAAGGCGGTCGGCGGAAAGAACACATTGCGGATCTGATGCCGCGCCAGCAGACCGAAGACCGCCTCGGCATCGAACTTCTCCAGCCGCCGCGCCAGCACCGCCACGCCGTGATACAGCGCCGGCAGCAGCACGTCGAGCAAGCCCCCGATCCAGGCCCAGTCAGCCGGGGTCCAGAAGCGGTCATCCGGTTGCGGAAAACTGTCGTGCGAGACCTCCACCCCCGGCAGATGGCCCAGCAATACCCG
Organism: Herbaspirillum sp. B65; assembly: GCF_000333555.1. Taxonomy (NCBI): domain Bacteria; kingdom Pseudomonadati; phylum Pseudomonadota; class Betaproteobacteria; order Burkholderiales; family Oxalobacteraceae; genus Herbaspirillum; species Herbaspirillum sp. B65. The sequence goes on from NZ_BADI01000748.1 coordinate 16,598, forward strand.
ATGCGCGTGCAGCGCACCCTTGGCCTTGCCGGTCGTGCCGGAGGTATAGATGATCATGGCCGCCTCATCGGAGCGCGTCATGACCGGCTCCAGCACCGGCGAGGCAGCGTGCAGGCGATCCCAGAAGTCGGTGGTCTGCGGCAGCACGATGTCGGACGGCTCCACGCAGAACACCACCTTCAATGCCGGCAGTTCGCCTGCCAGGTGGAGCTTGTCCATGCCGCTGGCATCGGTCACCAGCGCCGCCGCTTCGCTGTTGTCGAGCCGGTAGGCGATGGCCTGCGGCCCGAACAGGTAGAACAGCGGCACCGTCACTGCGCCCAGCTTGTAGGCGGCCAGGTGGGTGATGACGGTTTCGATGCGCTGCGACAGGTAGATGCCGATGCGATCCCCGCGCCCGATACCGGCCTCGGCCAGCGCATTGGCGAACTGGTCGCTCAAGGTCTTGAGCTGGTCGAAGCTCCAGGTGGTGACGCTGCCGTCGCTCTCCTCGCAGAGGATGGCGGTGCGACCGCTGCCATCGGCCCAGCGATCGCAGGCGGCGATGGCGATGTTGAAGAACTCGGGGATGTGCCATGCGTAGGGCGTCCGCTCTTGCTGATTGCCATTGCCGTCATGCAGGTAATGAGCGCGAGTGATCGTCGGGCGTGGCGGTATGTCTGGGGTCACGTTGGTCTCCTTGGAGGATGCGGTGGGCCTGGCCTGCATCGGGCGCGGGCTCCGGGAATGGTGGATGTTGCTGGCTGCCTATCATAACGTCCCCTGCCCGCTGGCAGCAGGGCACAAGGAAATGTCATGCCGTAAGTGCGCCAGTCGAACTCCGACGATTTTCGCCATCAACTCCTCCTCCTCGCACTTAACTGCGCGTGGTCTGCCGCTAGCATGAGCCCTCCCGTTAACCTGCGCCGTCTTCGCCGCATCGGCCTGTGAGACAGCGCCCGCGAGGACTTCCGCATGTTACCCATGACCCTCATCACCGCGTTGGCCGCCTGGACCCAGTCGGCGCGCGCCATCCGCCTGCGCTTGCCAGACTCGCACCAGCACCTGCAGGAAGCACTGCTGGTCACCCATGTGGCCGGCAGCGAATCCGTCTGCGGTGCGCTGGACTATCAACTGCTCTGCATCTCGACTACCCCCGATCTGGAGCTCAAGCAATTCATGGCGCTGCCGCTCGAATTGCAGTTCGTGACCGACGGTGGGCAGTTGCGTACGGTCTGCGGCTTCGTCGCCGAAGCCACCGAAGGCCAGCTCGAGGAAGGTCTGGCGCGCTATCGCCTGGTGGTGCGCGACGCACTGGCGCTGATGGGCCAGCGCATCAATACCCGCGTCTTCCTGCACATCAGCGAGCAGGACATCACCCAGGTGATGCTGCAGGAATGGCGCCAACGCAATGCTTTGCTGGCCAGCAGTTTCGAGGTGGATTGGTCGCTGATGAGCGAGCTTGGCCCGGCGCGCGAATTCACCATGCAGCATAACGAATCCGATGCCGACTTTCTGCGCCGCCTGTGGAAGCGGCGCGGCATCGGCTGGTTCATCCGCCCCGGTGGGCGGTCTGTGCCGGGCCAGAGCGACAGCGCGCGCCACACCCTGGTGCTGTTCAGTGAGGCCTTCGAGCTGCCGCGCAACGTCGCGCAGACGGTGCGTTACCGGCGCGACCATGCGCCCCAGGAGCAGGACCGCATCCTCTGGTGGAGCGCCACGCGCCAGCTGCGGCCCGGCAGCGTGAGTCGTCATGCCTGGGACCATGTGCCCGCTGCGGCCATGCGCAGCCATGCTGACACGCGCATGGACCAGGGCGAGCTGGGCAATCAGTTTGCCTCTCTCCTGGACGATTATCTGGTCGACGCCCCGCACATCGGCGAAGACAGCGAGGATTATCACCAGTTGGGCCAGTTGCGAATGCAGCGCCACGCCTACGAAACCAAGTGCTTCCACGCCGAATCGGACGTGCGCGCGCTGCGCGTGGGCGAATGGATCGCGGTGGAAGACCACCCGGAACTGGAGCGCCACCCTGCGCATGAGCGCGAGTTCATCCTGACCCGGCTGGAGGTCTATGCCGAAAACAATCTCCCGGCCGCGCTGGACCAACATCTGCAGTCCTCGGGCGCGCTGGCCGGCTGGCCCCTGGCGCCGGAGCTGGCAGCGCTGCGCCAGCGTTGTCATGCGCAAGGCCGGCGCTACCTCAATCGCTTCGATTGCGTACGCCGTGGCACGCCTATCCTGCCGGCCTTCGACCCGCGCCGCGACCTGCCCAGGCCGCGCCTGCAGAACGCGCACGTGGTCGGCCCGGCAGGTGAAGAGTTGTATTGCGACGCACTGGGCCGCATCAAGCTGCGCTTCCCCGGCACGCGCATCGAAGATCACGCCCATGCCAACGGCGCCGGCGCCGGTGACAGCGAACGTGATTCGGCCTGGGTACGCGTGGCCAGTTATTGGGCCGGCAGCCAATGGGGTGCGATCAGCCTGCCGCGCATCGGCGATGAGGTCATTGTCGACTTCCTGGGCGGCGATCCTGACAAGCCCATCGTGGTGGGCCGCGTCTACAGCGGCCTGGCCTTGCCGCCTGCCTTCAGCCAGATCGGCAGTCTGCCCGGCAACCGCTTCCTGGCAGGCATCAAGAGCAAGGAAGTCCAGGGCTACCGCTACAACCAGCTACGACTGGACGACACGCCGCACCAGATCAGCGCGCAACTGTCTTCGGAGCATGGCCACAGCGAACTGAACCTGGGCTGGCTCACCCATCCGCGCCACGAAGGCCATGGCGCAGCCCGCGGCGAAGGTGCCGAGTTGCGCACCGATGAAGCACTGGCCCTGCGCGGCGCACGGGGCGTACTCATCAGCGCTGCCGCACGCGAGCGCGCCAGCGGCGGCCAACTCGACCGCCAGGAAATGCTGGGCCTGCTGCGCGTGCTGCAGGATGTCCAGCAGCAGTTGGCCGAGCTGGCCAAGACCCATGATGCTGGCAGCACCGAGGCCAAGTCCTTTCAGGCACTGCGCGAGCAGCTTGCAGGCTGGGAGGCCGGCAGCAACACCGATGCCCAGGGCAGTGGCGGCGGCAAGCCGGTGGTCGCCGTCACCGCCCCGGCGGGCGTGGCCATCACCAGCGAAGACGGCGTGGCCATCGGGGCGCAGACCCAGGTCGACATCATCAGCGTGGGCAACACCCAGCTCTCGGTGGGCAAGCGACTGTTGGCACGCGTGGCCGAGAGCATCAGCCTGTTTGCCCAGCGTCTGGGCATCAAGCTGGTGGCCGCGCGCGGCAAGCTGGAGTTGAGCACCCATGCCGACGATATCGAAGCCAGCTCGGCCAAGCGCATCGTCCTGACCGCCGCCGATGAAATCGTGCTGCAGGCCCCCAAGTTGCGGCTGCTGGCCGAGGGCGCGCAGATCGACCTGGGCGGTGGCGTGATCACCCAGCAGAGCAGTGGCGACCACGTCATCCGCTCGGCCGACTTCCATCATTTGAACGGTACCGACGCGCAGCCTCCGGGTGTGCCATTGCCGGCCAGCCAGATGCGCACCGATGAGCGCTTCATCCTGGCACGGCGTGGCAGTGGGCGCCCGCATGTGCGCCAGCGTTACCGCATTGAGCTCGATGATGGCAGCGTCATCGAAGGCGTCACCGATGAGCAGGGCCGCACGGTGTTGAGCCAGGACATGGCCTTGCGTATCGCGCGCTTGCGCATAGTGAAGGAGTAGACGATGAGTGCATCTTCCAATCCGATCCCGGCAGCCGAACCGACCCGCCTGGTCGGCACGGCCTGGGATGAAGACGGCAATGACGTGGCGCAGTCGGTGCTGACCGGACAGAACATGAAGGTCAGGGCCTTGTGCCTGACCACGCCGGATGCGGTGGTCCCCATCCTGTTCGTGCCCGGCATCATGGGAACCAGACTCAAGGTCATCGGGCGCGACAAGGGCGCGGCATGGTATCCGCCCGATACCAAATGGGAGGAGCTGGTGCTGGGGCTCAAGTACTTGGTGCGCACGGCAGCAGACCGGCAACGACTGCTCAATCCGGATACCACCGAGGTGGATGAAGACGGACCCGCCTCGCCCGACGACACCAGCAAGATCCTGCTCGCGCTGGCGCCCGGCAAGACCGATGACGAGCGCATCAAGTGGCGTGGCTGGGGACAGCTCCATGAAGATAGTTATTCACGGATTCTCTCGCTGCTGGAGACCAGCATGGCGATGATCTTCGATCCTGCCAGCCAGGGGAAGGTGCTGACGGCCCATTGGAAGGAGCTGGTCATGGATCGGCAGGATGCGGCCAAGCTGGGGGCGCAGAAGCCTTTTGTTCCGCTGGAGGAAGAACACTTGCGGGATGCTGCCGAATTGCTCTATCCGGTTCATGCGGTTGGGTACAACTGGTTGCAGAGCAATAGCGACTCCGCCGAGAGACTGGCAGCCGAGATCGAGCGCATCACCGCGTATTACCGCAGCAAGGGAAAGCATTGCGAGCAAGTGATTCTGGTCACCCACAGCATGGGCGGACTGGTGGCGCGGGCTTGCGCCCAGCTCCCCGGAATGGATCAACGCATTCTGGGCGTGGTGCACGGTGTGATGCCCGCCATTGGCGCACCCGCGACGTACAAGCGCATCCGCGCGGGGTTTGAGGGAATCGCCCAGGTGGTCCTGGGTCGCAATGCCGCCGACTGCACGGCAGTGATGGCCAATGCACCGGGCCCTTTGGAATTGCTACCGACGCCGCAATACAAGACCTGGACCAATCGCGGCGAACAGCATTGGCTGCGGGCTAGTTATCGGGCCATTGGGCAGAGTGGGATGCCCGAGGAGTTGGAGAGCTTTCTGGGGGAGGGGGATCCCTACGCGAATATCTACCTGAACAATACGCCGGATTGGTGGAAGTTGGTGCGGGAGGACTTGATTGATCCGGCGGGTAAAGAGGATCGGGAGCGGGCAGAGAGAGAGGGAAAGGTAGGGTTCCGAAGGATCCGCCTTCGTCA
>NZ_BADI01000747.1:0-12204 GCF_000333555.1 Herbaspirillum sp. B65
TCGCGCTGCGTTGTGCCTCCAATAAAGGCGCATATCGGGCTCGTCCAGAAGTCCCAATTTGGTCGACCAAATCTCGGTATTCTTTGGCAGGCTCCAGCTGGCAACGAAGATGATGGTCTGCGGAAGATAGCTTTTAGCAATTTCTAAGAAATACTTAACATCCTCTTCGATGTGAGTATCGGAGCCATCACCCAAGCTTGTAGGTGCCTCATCAAAGAGCAACACTGAGGGGCCGCCGTTCACAAGTGCACGGCAATAGTCAGTGAATGAGCATCCCATTTTGCTGGCGAACGCGTCCAGAAATGAATTCCTATCTTCGTATTCGCTCAAGTCAATTCGATAGACTGGCTCTGATTCGCGATTTAACCGCTTTAGTACGGACCAAATGAACCCTTCTCGACCGACACCCCAGTCCGCGCCAAGCCAGGCGATTCGGTCTTTATTTAAGGCGGCCACGCACTCTGTCTGTTCGGCCGCACGTATCTCCACGTGATGTAGAGCGCGAGTCAAGCGCATCCGGCTATTCGCCAGTACCGTCATCCCTTTCGAGCTTTCGACGCCGGTCGTCAAATCCGCGGTTTGAATTACGCTCTCGGTCGGCGTATTTAAGTGACTACTATGCCTCCCGAGCTCAAGGACAAGATACTCTTCTCCAGGTATCAAGTCGAATGAATGAACGAAGAGTTCAAACCGACTAGGCCGATTTTGAGACCATTCACATCGACGACGCTAGCGCAGTCACCCGGCAATAGGCCTTGCTGCCCTCTAGCGACTGGAATCGTCAGTCCAGAGTACCATTTGGTGAAATTGGCGAAGCTGCCCTGAATGACGTCTTGGTACTGGTTGTCGGAGCCCGAAAATAGTTCGTTTGGCACCACCTCTTTCGAGAACCACTCATTCAGCGCCAGGACTCTCGCGTCAGTCGCCCTAGGGCGTACGAGGTCGTGATTCCCCGGCACTACAAAGAGCTGTGGATTAGAGCCACATTCTTTGAACACCTCCCAAAGCCGGTTCAACTCTTCGGTCAGAGCGTCAAATTCCTCAGACGAACCTGTTTGCGTCAAATCGCCGGAGAAAATCACCACATCCAATGGAGAGGTTTTTCCCAAGAGCAGACGAATATCGTCGTGGAACTGTTTGCGAAAATTGGGCCAAAGGTGCTGCCCCTTTTGTGCCATGTGTAAATCACTCAGATGAAACCACGTAAAGCTCTTGCTCATATTTTTATTGTCTTAAAGAAATAAGAGATTGAGAGAGTGAGGCGCCCGAATTGTTAGTCAATTGTAAGCGAGACTTACATTGGTGGTGCATTAACAATACTTTTCTATCAACCGCATGCTCAGCTTCGTATTGAAGCTAATGTTGATTTATAACCAAGCTGCATGGACCGATGGCAAGGCCTGCCCAGCAGCATGTGAGCACAGGTTCTTGTCTTGCCGTGGTTTGATTCGACGAATCTGCAATGTAGTGAGGCTGGTCGAACGGCGCAACCTTACTGGCGCATCCTGCACCGAATCCGGAATGTTTCTTCGTGGGAAAGCTGCAGCTTTCATTACGCAGAGGCTGGCCTGAACGAGGCCACTCGGCTCGTACCAGGAGAAAAATCGGTTATTTTTGAGTGCGTAAGGTGCAGAAGTTTGAGCACTGAAATTCGCAACCATCCGGAGAACTGTACCTTTATGCTCAAGAAAGCGCTGTGCTGGTCGCGTATTTACCCTCAAATGGTCCTCTCCGAGCGAAGTGGCTGAGAATGGAGCAGCCTCGAGAATCTCCCTCAGCTACTCCTGTCCGGGAGACACCGATGCGACCGTCAACAAATGTATTGCACGGCTCTCGATTGAATTAGTAATCTTACGGACCAACGTCCGCTCCTGCTGCGTGTATGCGTCGTTCTTTGCCAATATTGGCGCATGTGCCCTCACGGCAGTAGCTAGGGCCTTTAGTTCCTCAACAAGCGTGTCGCCCGCAATACCTGCTTCTTCCGCAAAATTCGTCAGGTCATCAGCAACGACGTCCTCTACCAAGAAGGCATTACCGAACGCCATCGCCATTTCACTACGCATGTCATAGACGCGCGTGCAGACGAGGTCATAGGCCGGGGCCGGCATGATTCCGAGCCTATGCTGGAAGAGCGAAAAGTTCTTTGCATGTGCATCGCTATTTCCAATTAGCATGTTGAAAAGTGCCCATCTCACGATGGCCATCCTTCCCTCACGTGGCACCATGAAATGCCGGTCCAGTTCGAACATTTCACGGAAGCCGATACCGATACGCCTCTCCCGATATCCGCCTCCATGCCCCTCTGGACACTCGTACTTGAAGAAGGGATGTTCTCCAAGCGCTTGGCACGCATCCAAGGTGTGTACACGCTCAACCATTTCCGGGTTCCGGATAATGTTTCTGGCACGGTCAAAGCGTTCCACCAGCAGGACGGGTTCCGGGACACGTCGGATTTCAACGTTGGCAACTGGTAATCCCACCGCTCTAGCGAGAGACATGCAGAAGTGCTCATTAGCGACCATGCGCCGCGTGCTTTGTCCATGGGGCTCGGGTTTCAGTATGTGGCTCGAATTCAAACATCCGCCGACGAGCTGGAGGTCATCACCGTCCAAGCGCACCTGGAGCTTATCTTGGACGCCGGCTAACGACTGGTAGAAAACGTCATCCCAGAAAGCGAATGGGATGGTGCCCCTGCGTCGGATACGTTTGGACAATTCCGCTGCTGGCAGCTCCCGGACGACTGGAGGTCTATCATCGGGGACGCTCAACTCCTCCACATCCAGGGCGAATCCCACGGCGCCCGCCGGCTCTCGACATAGATAGACGGCCATCGCGCAAGCATTCGCGTGACTGAGCTGATATCGGCGAGCGGCTTCCCCTCGCGCTTCTCCTTCTGGCAGAAGGTTCAACAGATGGTCCCGAATCACCCTGTAGGGAGCTTGGCCCTCCTTGAGAGGAAGGTGAGCTGACAGCGGATAGGAATAGTCCCACGTTCTCCACATCCGGTTATAACTGAAGTTGCACTGCTCTTCTAAAGGGCTGTATTCGACGCCGGCGACAAGCTGGTTTGCTGTAGTCGCGCAGATACTAGCTCGACCTCTCGACAGTAGCTTGGCTATATCCATCACATCCTCCACTGCAAGAAAAACTCATGTTTTAGACGGCACCTCTGGAGTATGCAGAGAAGAGGCCAACTAAAAACAGTCATGCAGACCCGGCTGGACCTTGACACGGTGTCGCGCAGGAACGATAAATTCATCCAATGAACACTCGAGTCAAGGACGTCGTCGCCAAACTGTACCGCCCGTCAGCGCAGGGCAGGCAGGTATTCGCCCTATCCCGAGGCGACGCGGAACGCATCCCGCTGATTGACGGGGTGGCCATGATTTCCATCACAGCCCCTGAAAAACATCCGGCCCAGCTGCCTGAGTACAAGTATTTGCTGAGACTAAGCTTTGCAGACGTCGATTTCCTTGGCGAGCTCTCAGCACGAGCGGCACAGAAACTTCCTGCGGCAATGACTGAGGATGATGCAGAAGACATATTGCGATTCGCCCAGGCACTTCCGGATACCGTTCACACTTTGCTCGTCCACTGCGAGGGTGGCTTCTCAAGGTCAGCCGGTGTTGTAACCGCCCTGAGGGATTTGTATGGCTACGTGGCAGAGAACGCAAGGCTCGTCCAGGCAAATCCTAGTGTCGTAAAAACTATCATGCAGGCTGCACGACCGGAAACCACCAAGAAGCGCAAATCAAAAAGGTAGAGAAAATCCGTACCTTGGTGCCTTGAGAGCCTAGTCCAAAAGGGCTGTGGATAACTTGGGTTCTTGTTCAACGCCAGTCTTGAGAATGCAGAAGCCCCGACTAGCGGGGCCTCTGGTCCATCGGGTCCGATTCCTCTTACCTAGCGATTGCTAGACCAGTTAGCACTTGGTGGGCGACCTCGCGAGTCGGCTCAAGAGGCCCTTTCATACAGCTTAGCAAGCTGGCGCACTTAGCGCAAACTTCAAAGCAAATGCGGCGCGATACTGTCCACTTGCTCCATCAGGTATCGAAGAACGACGTCAATGACGACGCGGAGAATCAACCCCGAGAGATTTTTAAGTTTCATGTCCACGCTCAGCCGCCGTTATCCTGAATTATCTTAAATCGGATAATTATCCGATTCCGGTATAACGCGGTATAACGCCGCTCTCGCCTGGCATTCGGGAGGCCTACAACTAAAATGCTATCGAGAAGAAATCTACCCGTGACCGACAAGGCAGAGACCAGCGATGCGCTGCAGGTTGTCGACAACTGCCGCAGCATTCGGCACGATGAGGTGCAGGCCTTAGAACATGGCAAGACATGGTCATCAAAGTAGGATATTTCGATTAAATCCTACTTTGCTGCGCATCCGGAATTGAGACTCAAGAGGCATCAATGCGAAATCTAGGAGACATCGCGATTCTCATGCGCGATGCGATGAAGAAGCAGAAAGTAACGCAGCAGGACCTACGCGAGCGTGCCGGGATTGCCAGGCGAACGCTGACCGGGGTACTTAGCGGAGAGCGCGATTACAAGGTCACCACCTTGATGGCAGTGCTCGACCGATTGGGCTACGAAATGGTTATCGTGCCCAAAGCGGCCGCACGTGCAGTTCCGACGCCGTGGGAGCCGACTGAGCCAGTGGTGAAGACTAAGGTGCAGATTGCAATTGAAAAGCTCAATCAGCTTTCACCAGAGAAGTAGACAACGCGCTGAAATACTTAAGCTACGAGCATAGAAGCGCTCGGCCAAATTCGGCGTCACCGCTGAACCAGCCTCGGAATCTAGCTCGTGACGCCGCAGACCAACTCGGCATCTGGAGCGGGCTTTATCGCTTAGAAAATGGGAAGTCGACGAAATCGTCTTCGAGGAATAGGTCGCGGGACTTCTCTTGATTATTCCACTCCAGGTGAAACCTCATTCAACAATAAGGCGGCGCTTAGCTTTTACGACGAACACCCGCTCATGCTAAGCCTTGCTAGTCTCTCAACTAGACCTTCTTGCTGGCCTTTGGCTCTCACCGAAGCGGCACGAAGGATTTAACGCACCGTAAAATATCAAGATTTTGTCCACTGCGCCACCTTGGCATGTCGCCAGCGAAGAGGAAGTCTCAATTAAGGTAAAACATGGTCATTAAAGTAGGATATTTTACCGAAATCCTACTTTGCTGCGCAGCCCAGAACTAAGTCTCAAAAGGAATCGATGCGCAATCTAGGAGGCATAGCGACTCTCATGCCCGACGTGATGAAGAAGCAGAAGGTAATGCAACAGGACCTACGTGAGCGGGCCGACATTGCCAAGCGAGGCTGGCCTTAGCCCGTATATCCCGCAAGACGTTATCGAAGCTGGTCGAAGGGCTATCTACGGACAGCCCTTTCCATTTTGTCTCAAGTCAAATATCCCTAAGCTCATTGGGATTGAATTTTAACAACTCTATTTTTAGCAACCGGAGCTGAAAAGGGGCCGCGGTGCATTGCTTCGGGCTTGGTGGCCACTGGAGATACTCCGGCACGAGAACCACACGATTTCGTTGTGGAAGTGGCCTCGAAAACTAACGTTATTGTCTTGCCATGAAAAAGAGCCGCTTAATACGGCTCCTTTTCCCAGCATCCTTAGGTGAGACTCCATCCCTCCGACAATACCTCGAGCAACAGTCTTTGCCGTCTCTCGACTTCTTGGAGACTCCATTCCGGCATATGCAAAACCTGTGTCGTAAGTGCGTACGACGACACGCCCTTCTTTCCGGTGAAATACGCCACCTTCTTCCGCTCGAAATCATAGTTTCGTGCTTTGGAATTTCGCCGCTGATTCAAGGGAACAAGATTAGCAATGCGATGGACCCACTTTTCGCGAGCGCTCGATGACGGCCAGAGCCTTGCCCATTCAGAATCTTCGTCAACGGTCTGCGGCAGGACATGCTCGATGGTCAAAATAGTTGGGTCGTATATAGCAGCTCCATCTGACAAGAAGGAGTCTAGGCGCAGAATAATGTAGTTACGACGCCGGGCGGTCAGCTCATAGACGTCGCCATCGAGTGCAGCCTTAAATTTGTTCTTTTCTACGGTCGTCAACTCGACAGCTGTCACAGGGTTGACCATGCTGGACGGTGCTTCCAGTTCTCGGAGAACTGATGCATAGCGCTCTACCCGCTGATTCACATCCAAGGCGCAAACATGCATGTAAGCGGCTAGCCTCTCCAACCGTTGCATGAACCAGCTTACGTACTCGGTCTCCGAGTCATATTTTGCGAGGAAGCTCATCGCGCTTGGCAACCAATCGGAATTATCGATTCGATTGAGCCAGCGAAGCAGCGCATTCACTTCAGACGCGTTGGCGGTGGACACGAACTGTGCATGCTTAGCCACCAAATATGCTTGCGTGTATGGCTCGATAACGTCGTCCACTAGCCCTTCAGCTGACGGGACTTTATCGATTACACGCTCACGAAACTCTTCGAGCAATGCTCGTCGAGCTTTATCTTTGGCATAAATAGTCCGGATATGAGCGAAAACCTCAGCGAATCCATCGCGCCCTGTCTCAACCTCGAGTTCTTCCCAGATGTCGTTGTAATGGTCACGCTTGCTAGGCGCAACTTTCCCAATGACATTCGATTTAATAATATCCGTCGGCAGCAGGTCCAAGCCTCTGCTATTCAGAACAGAAAACACTCGAAAAGCTGATTGCTGACTAGGCGTCGATACCGCGACCAGGAAACAACGCTGCACGAGGAAGCTGCCGAATCGAGTCGCTTCCTTCTGGTCACTGCCGAACGCGTCCTCAAGGCGCTGACGGAAGAGCATTGCGTTGAGACGAATGTTTCGCTGTGATTCGTTATCCAGTTTTGCCGGGTCTAGGCCAGCCAATTCATCGATAGCGACATTTTGCACGTACTTTTCAAAGAACGCCGAATCTCTCTCACGGAGGGTCAGTCGAGGCTTGGACTCCAGCCCTTCCAGCAAATTGCCTGGCTCACAGAGATACTTGCGGAACGACTCACGAATAGGCTCTTCAGAGCGGTCTGTTAGGAGTGCCAGCAAAATCGTCAGCGTAGTAAGACGCTGCTGGCCGTCAATGACCTCTGCTGCAGGCTTGTCCTCTTGCTTAATGAGCACGATGCTGCCTAAGAAGTAGCTGTCCTCGGCATCTTCCTTGGTGTAAAAGTCATACAGGTCAGAAAATAGCTCGCCCGCCTGGGTCGGCGTCCATGCGTAAGGCCGCTGATAACTTGGAATCGTATAGTCGAATTCTGAGCTAAAAATTTTAGCGAGAGGATATTCTGCCCCTGAGATTCGTTTCGTCATTATTTTGATATTTGTGTAAGTGCCTCATCGTGACGTCGAAAGCCCAATGGCACCGACATCACATTATGAGACTTCGGTTTGACTCCATTACAAGAGCGCCCTGACTACCCCTGTGGTCGCTGCACTTAGGCATTCCCCCATCAGTGCCGGAGAGCATTAACTTATGCCTACTAGCACCGACGATATTGTAATCAGAAGTCAAAAAAATGTTTGGACCAACACTGAGGTCAATTATAAATTCATGCAGCAAATTTGGCGCTATACGCATTGAGAAAACAATTCACTTCAGCCCATGCAACGTACCGTCATTCATATCCTCTATCACCAACTAGAATCTATTCTGACGCTGCCATTGACTAGGGAAAGGATTATCGACTACGTCAATCAAGAAATTCTCGATGTGCCTCACGAACTGCCGCTAGTCATCACTGAGTTGGATGAAGATGAATTGGCCTTTGAGGTCGCCGCGATTGAATTGAACTCATCCAGGGATGGCAACTGGCGCCTACAGTACCTCTCCCACCCCGCTCGGAGCCAACAACTGACTGCTTCGGTCATCCCTCAAGTATACGATTTCGAAGCGTTTTGCGAATCACAACGAGCGCTTGGGCTTCCTCGTGGCTTTTCCCGGTAAGCGCAGAAGAATTAGATGCTGAGAAACTGGGGCCGATGGCTATGTTGAATCTGCCACTCAACCATCCTGCCCACTTGTTCCTCTTAAGTCTGATATAGAGCGCCTCGCTGCTTTGCGAAGCGTGCCATCAAGCCTTCTTACGTAACGACGGTTCAATCCAATAAATATGGTCGAGAGTATCTAGTGCTAGCTCAAAGTTCTGCTCCAGCCGCACAGGTATGCCTAAACCGTACCATTCAATGACCTGACCAACAGCGGCAAAACCTTCCAACACGTGCAGCATGCGGAGGTGACTCGTGGTTGCATCGTGTTCGGGCGCCCGATTCATCCGAACCACGAACGGCAGCATGTTCTCTTTGCTTCTGCGTACTGTTGGCCATTGGTCCATGTCTTTGATAAGAATATGATTTCCAGAGATTTCTACCTTCCCGCGCCCAGAATAGATGCGTTCGTGCCCCTCAGGTACCAGCTTACTGCTTTGGAAGGCGGTTCCATAAGTAAGGCGTTGACCATACAAAGATAACCTATAGAGATTGAGAACCTCTGTAAAGACCGCATTGTATTGAGAAGTCCCTCGCTCATGCCCCTTTGAAATTGCCGCCTTACCAGTCAGCTCGCGTAGGTTTTTGTAGGCGTGAACAATCGGTCGCAGATGCGACGTGGTGAAATGCGCTGAGATAGTTTTGTCGGCAGATACCATTTTCTTGCGTCGCACGACCTCTGCGGCATCTGGCATCAGTCCTTCTCGCACATCCCCCTCTTTCCGGACTAGAGTAGGCTTACGGCGCTTGACTAGCGCTTCGGGCAAATCAATATCGCCAACGACGGAGCGTTTGGGCCCGCTCGAAGGACTTGAGGTGATAGCTATGGCTGCATCGCCTGCTTCACCGTTGCACCCGTTTCGGTGATATGTACCGTTCGGAAGCTTGAAATGTGGCGCTCTTACGCAGACGGTGACAATGCAACGGTCTTCATAGCGGGCCTCACAGAACGGGCATTTATAAGGTGCGTGGGACACTCCCGCGTCCTCGAAGATTTGCTTGAACTCGGAAGCGCTGCGCACCTCGCCTTTTTCATTCATCCCCAGTGAACTCAGATAGCCTCCCAAAGCTATAGTTGGTTCATTATTTTAGACATAATTGAATACGCGCATATTGCCGCACCTCAATTTGCGGAGAAATACTTACACTTTCGCAGTTTATTTCAAGCTGGAGCGCACCAACTCCGTAGCCACTTCCGACCGGTACATCAAGGTAGAAGGACTCGTTGGTGTCGCCAACCGTCAAGGCGCCCTCATCGTCATGAAACCGTTTGGTCGAGGAGCATCCCTGATAGCTTCAGCACTGAAGGCTGCCGATTGTTCTGCTAACGATGCCTACTCGCCTGGCCGACGATGGGCCGTTCTGTATAGCTGGTCTCTGGAAGGCTTTAGAGCTCAACTCTCTGCTCCACATCACACGCGAAGATTGAATCGCAGTATATTGTTGAGCTTGCAATTTTGTTACGCATGTTCGCTGAGGCTGGAAGATTTTATTCTTCACTTACTGGTCCTCAGATGTGAATGCCGACGATATAAAAATTCGGGGGAATGATGCATATTTCAAAGTTAACAATTGTTAACTATCGGAACTTCAAGAACGCGACGCTTAAATTCAACAAAGGCGTTAACACCATTATTGGGGAGAATGGTGCTGGAAAGACCAACGTCTTCCGTGCAATTCGTCTTCTGCTAGACGACAGCATGGTGCGGGTCGCCAAAAGCATGGATGTGGCGGACTTTCATCGAGGCCTCGAGCGGTGGCAAGGCCACTGGATATTCATTAGTGCAGAGTTATCAGAGATAAGCCTTGACGAAGAAATTCAGTCATTGTTTGTGCATGGTACCGGGGTGCTTGGTGACCAGCCAGTCCAAACTGCTACCTACAACCTCATTTTTCGCCCCATTAAAGAGGTCCGCCTCCGATTGGCCGCACTTATGAATGGTGATGTCCCTGGCATGAATGCCATTCTTAATTCACTCACAACGGCCGATTACGAGGTAGTTCTCACAGGACGAAGTACCGCGGACTTCGCTAATCCAGTGGACTATGCCCGCATTGTCGGAGATTTCGATAATGCAGTCTTTCCCAAGGAGGTCGATTCACCGGAAATAGGCTCGCGCCTCCCTACATACCTCTCCGTAACAAAAGAGGTTTCGCTGACCTTTATTCAAGCGCTCCGCGACGTCGTCTCTGAATTCCATAATAATCGGACAAATCCGCTCCTTACCTTGTTGAAGCGGATGAGCGGTGAAATTAACGAGGAGCTTCTTAGGCCAATCATCGGGCAGGTTCAAGCATTGAACCAGTCAATCGAGGGCCTTGAGAACGTAACATTACTGCGACGAGACATCCGCGAGACAATTTACTCGGCAGCAGGGCAAACGTATTCGCCGTCGTCCCTATCTATCAAGTCCGAACTCCCTCAAGAAACAGATAGATTATTTCAATCGCTGAAATTATTTGTCGGCGAATCCAATGACGGGCATGAAGGGCCAATTCATGAGCTAAGTCTTGGTGGCGCCAATTTGATTTTCCTCACGCTCAAGCTGCTCGAATTTAAGTATCGGAATGCAAGGCACACGATTGCGAACTTCTTGCTAATTGAGGAGCCCGAGGCGCATTTGCACACTCACGTGCAAAAAACCTTGTTTGACAATATCGGCGACAGCGGCGCGCAAATAATTTATTCCACGCACTCAACCCATATCTCTGAAGTCAGCAACGTTAGCAACGTGAATGTCCTGGGCCGCAACGGAAAGGCCTGCGAGGCGTTTCATCCGTCGACCGGGCTAGAACCAGCAGCAGTTGGAGCAGTTCAACGCTACCTGGATGCCGTACGGAGCAATCTTCTGTTTGCGAAAAGCGTTCTTCTTGTCGAGGGCGACGCTGAAGCTATCTTACTCCCGCTTCTTATTAAGAAGACGTTAGGCGTCAGCCTCGATGAGCTTGGAATTAGTTTGGTAAATATCGGCAGCACTGGCTTTAGCAATATTTCCATCCTCTTCGACAACCAACGAATTCGGCGGCGTTGCAGCATGGCCGTGGCCGATATCTTCGAGGCGGTGACCGCCTCTGATCGCCCCTACAAGCGTGGCAATACGCTCAATGAGGCGGTGGAGATCCTGGCCGGTTTCAAGGCGCGTGACCACATCGACCCTGACCTGTTCGACCTGTTCGTGCGGGAACGCATCTATGAAAAGTATGCCGCCCAATTCATGCATCCCAGCCAGATCGACGAAGTCGACCTGTCGCTCATCCTGATGATGGCGGGTCATACCAAGGGAATCAATCCAACCTTGTATCACCTCATCTATCCCTTCCACATGCTTGCCTTTTTCATCATTTCGGGCATGACCCACGGGGCAAGCAAGTCGGATATCGGGTCTCAGATCTGGAGCAAGTTCAAGCGACTCATCATTCCCGCATGGATTTTCGGCCTCATCAACGGTATCCCGTTTTTCTTCAGATTAATCCGGGGAGGGATGGGTTCCAGCGAGTTCTTGTCGCGGCTCATCGGAACCCTCACCGGGGCTGCGCAGGTCAGTGACACCTTCAATTGCACACCACTCTGGTTTTTGTATGCCATGTTCCTGGTCTATGTGTTCGAGGCCATTGCGGCAAGCGTGCTGGTTGCTCGGGCAAGAGTGGTGCTGGCGGCGGCCATTGTCGTGCTGCTTTGCGTTGATCCGCTGTCTTACCAGTCATTGGCCCCTGTGCAGGTCAAATATGCATTGACGGGCATTCTCTTTTTCCAGTTGGGCGTGCTGCTCAAGGACGCTCTGGTGGCACCCAAAGAAGGTAATACGGGGCTGTGGCTGCTGGTCTCTTTCTTGGCGTGGATCCTTCCCGCTTCATACAGTCCTACGTTGGGTCTTAACAGTGGGAACTTGGGGGCAGGATATTGGGTATTGCTTTCCTTGTTCGTCGCACTGGCCGGTACCTTCTTCATCATTAAGCTGTGCCAGATGATGCCTCCCATGGCCTTGCTGCAAAAGCTGGCCCAGGTCAGTCTGCCGGTGGTCGGTCTCAACTATCTGATCGAGCAGCGACTCAATGTCTATCTGACGGGGGGCAGCCTTTTCCTGGTGGAAACGCTGATTCTTGTTGCCATCGCTTTTGCGACGCTCAAAGGCGGCCGGGTTGGTCGCGCGCTGAACGGTCGCATCTAGTTCTGGCGGCAACTCCGCTCACTGATCGCGCGC
>NZ_BADI01000746.1:0-14981 GCF_000333555.1 Herbaspirillum sp. B65
GGCAGCGAATTCGATGGATCGGGAGCGAAAGAGGGAATTTTTGAGAAGTCACCGATTTAGGCCAATTCGTCGGTGATTTTGGGCTTGCGCAGCCCCGCAATGGGGTGCCAGCAGCCGTTTTCTGGGGATTTCGGAAGAAAGGGCGGCCATTCGCCGTGACACTGTTGACGAAAAAACAGCCATTTTGCGGCTGGTCGAGGAAAGTTATCCCCTGCCGTCACGCCAACAATTGCCCTGGATTATCACTGCCTATTTTTTAGGCGCACCCTTGACGGATTTGCTTTTACCGGTCGCTGGGAGCAGTGGAGCTTTCTTCACTTCTTCCAGTAATTGCCCACAGTCGGCCTTCTGGTCGCCGTCGATATTGATCAGCGGCAGGATCGCCGTCACCGGCGCCAGCAAGCCCAGCGCCAGCGCACCGCCGGCCCGCAGCGCCAGCACGGCCTTGTCCACACCCACGTCCGGGTTCTTGAAGCTGCCCTTGACGTAGAGCGGCGAGCGCAGCGAGATGATGCGCAAGCCCTTGCTGCGCGGATGCACATTCAGGTCCAGCAGTTCACGCTTCATGTCGATGCTGCCATCGACCACGATCAAGGCATCCTCGGTATCGAGCAGCAAGGTCTTCACTTGCATCACGCCGTCATGTACCGGCAGGTCGCCGGCCAGGCAATTGAGCTTGACCTCCTTGTCGCCGAACAGCTTGCTGATGACTACGTTGCCCACATTCAGGCCGGCGGCTTCCAACAGGAACTTGCTGATGGCGCCCTGGTTGACTAAAACCTTCACTTCGCCATTGGACGAGCCCAGCATCGCGGCGACCGAATTGCCGCTCGAGCTCAGGCGCGCATCGCCATTGATCTCGCCGAAGCTGGTGCGGGAGGCATCGAGCTGGGGATAGAGCTGCTGGATCTTCAGCTTGCGCGCAGAAAGCTTCATATCGGCCTTCATCCGGGCCGCCTGACCATCCAGGCGGATGGTGGAGGTCAGATTGCCACCAGCCACGCCAAAATTGAGCGGGTCCAGCGTCAGGACCTTGTCCTTCAAGATCAGATGCGCCTGCAAGTCGGTGATGGGCAGGCCCTGCTGCCGGATGATGCGCTTGCCGGTGAAGCGCACGTCGGCATCCAGCGCGCCCCAGGCTTCGGTGCTGAAGGTCTTGACCGGCAATATCTTGTCCACAGGCTGGCGCTCCTCGGCACCGCGTTGCGCCTTCTGGGCGTTGGAGTCGGCGCCGATCAGCGGCGCCAGGTCGTCAAAGCGCAACACGTTGGAGGTGAGCGCACCGGTCAATTGCGCGCGCATGCCCCCGGTCTGGTAATCCAGGCTGCCATTGAGGTCGCTGTCGCCGACCTTGCCGCTGAAGTCCTGGTAACGCCATTGACTGCCCCCGGCAGCGATCTTGCCGATCAGCCGACCCTCGGTCGCAAAGGGTGGCGTTTCCGGCAGCAGCACGCCGGTCAGCGGATAGAGGTTGCCCATGCTGGCGCCCGAGAGCGAGAGCCGCAGATCCAGCGCCGCCAGCTCGGCCGGCTTGGTCAGCGTGCCGCGCACGCCGATGCGGGTCTTGCCGACCTGCACCTGGGCTTGCAGGGGATAGGGTTGTTGCTGGTTCTGCAGCGACAACACCCCGCCCGCCTTGCCCTGGCCGCTGACCGGCGCACCGTTGAAGCTGCCGCGCAACGTCCAGCCCAGGCCATAGACTTTTTCGCGCTCCGGGTCGAGGGTGTCGATCTCGCCCTGCAGCTTGATCTTGTCCACAGCGTCATCCAAGGCCAGCTTGCCCTGGCGCAGGCTGATGCGGCCCAGTTGCAGTTGCCAGGTCGAGGGACCGGTGCTGTCGCTTCTGAAAGTCCAGTTGTTCACAGCCTCGCGGTTGCGCAAGAGCGAGACCGAAGGATCCTGCACCTCCAGCGAAGGCAGGGAAATCTGATGCACAAGCAAAGGCAGCGGATTGAGCGTGAAGGTAATTTGCTGCACCGTGGCCATTTGCCCGGACTGGGCGAAGGCCGGCGGATTGCCCAGGCGCAGATTCTCCGCTTGCAGCCGGGGCCAGGGAATCCAGCTTGCCCAGAAGCCCGATTCGGCTCCGCTTGAAGTCGGCTCGGGCCGTTGCCAATGCAGCGAGAGATTGCCGTCGATGGCGAAGTCGCGGCCGATGGCGGTGGAGACGCGCTGGTTGATCCAGGGCTTGGCCCGGTTCCAGTCGAAGCTGATGAGGAAGATGATCGCCGCGGCGATCAGGAGGATCAGGCTGGCCAGCAGCCAGAGGAAGATTTTGGTCAGGCGCGACATCGGTTCGGCGTCCCCGGTGAGGGTGATCAACATGCGCCGAGGCCGCCGCACGGCGCTCAGCGCTTCATGTTGATACGACCGAATTCGTCATGGGTTGTTGCAGACAAGTGCGCGCGCAACCACTTGTGGGCCGGGTTGCGGGCGTCACGTTCATGCCAGAGCATGTCCACGTGTTCTTCCGGCGTCTGGAAGGGCAGTTCCTTGACCACCAGCGATTCGGCCATGCCGGTAGCGGCCACCAGGTGGCGCGGCAGCACGGTGATGAGTTCCGAACTGGCGACGATGCGCCCGGCCGTGAAGAACTGGTTGACCGTCAGCAGGATCTTGCGCTCGCGGTTCATGCCCGCCAGCACATCGTCGATGACTGCGTGGGGTTTGCCCGACAGGCTCACCAGCAGGTGGTCGGCGTTGCAATAGCTGTCCAGCGTCAGCGGCTGGCCGGCCAGCGGGTGGTTCTTGTGCATCACGCAGACGTACTGGCCGGTGTAGAGCCGGGCATGACTGATCTGGGTCTTGGCCATGCCCTGGCCATCGGCCAGCTGCGCCGTCACCCCGGGAAAGAAGCCGACCGCCAGATCGATGTCACCGCGCAGCAGCATGGCGCGCGGGTCGCGGGTGGTCAGCGGCATCATGCGGATCTTGATGCGCGGCGCGTCGCGCATGATGGTGCGTACCAGCGATGGCAGCCACAGTGCCGCGGTGGCATCGACCATGGCCATGCGGAAGGTGTTCTGGGCACGCGAAATATCGAAGCTGTCCGGTGCGATCACCGCTTCCAGTTCCGACAGGGCGCGCCGCACCGTGGGCCACAGTTCCTCGGCGCGCGGGGTGGGCTTGACGCCGTGGGCGGTGCGGATCACCAGGTCATCATTGAGCGTGTCGCGCAGGCGACGTAGCGCATTGGAGACAGCCGGCTGGGTCATGGCCAGCAGGTTGGCCGCCCGGGTCAGGTTCTGCTCGGTCATGACGGCGTCGAAAACGCGCAACAAATTCAGGTCCAGGGTCAGAAAGCTCATAGGGCGGGCCTTTGCGGCTTGATCAAAGTCTCGGTAGGGGAAAAATGGCGCCCGTGATCTCGGGCAGAAATATTATTCACGGACAATATAACTGATATCCGAAACGGAAAGTGGTCAAACAACAGGCGCTTCACTACACTGCAATGCAACATAACACACAACGTCAAGGATCGAATCATGGCAACCATCGCACAAAGCACCAACAGCAGCTTCAAGAGCAAGATCGCAGCCGTGCTGCGCACGATCTTCGTCCACTTCGTCAAGGCCCATGAGCTGCAAGCCGTGGCACTGGTCGCCGCCGAACAGGATCGCGCCGCCGGTAGCCGCCAACTGAACCGCATGGCTGACAAGTTCGAAGCCACCCAGCCTAACCTGGCTGCTGAACTGCGCTTCATCGCTTCGCGCGGTTAATCGGAGTTTTTATAAGCTTCTTGCGAAGCTTTTTGCTTCACCCGTATTCAAGTTTTACCGCTTGCGCATGACTTCTGCGTGAGCTTGGCGTCAGGCCCGGAGCGGCTGGCGCGGTAGTGAAGGATTTCGGTTGTTCCCGGCGCGTACGGCGCTTATGTTGACGCTGATTCGATCAACGCGTCAGGACACCGATCCGTTGTCTCCTCCTCCCTCTTTAGGAAGGATTAACCCCGCAGGCTCTGCCTGTGGGTTTTTTTTTTCGTGCCTGCGGCGCAGCAAGTTTCTCATCAATCTGCATCAATCTGACCAGATATTCACAAGCGGTGGAAAAGATGTGAAGAAGGGGGCCGTGGCGTTGCAATTACACATCACCCATGGGCTGGGAAAGCGCGCTGACCGGTATCCCGCAATCTCACCCGATGAGGTAGAAAAGCCCTGCGCACAAGGGTTTGCTGCCGGATAGGCCATGCGGCGCCGGCCCGAACAGCTAACCAAACCTCTTATTCACAGAGTCTATAACTGATATGAGCACTCTAAAGTAGTCATACAGCGAGCGAACCATCATACTGCGACGCAACAACAGTGAAATTGAACGCCGCGCAACTGTGTCGCGGCCTGATTATCAGAGGTAGAAATATCATGTCCTTCCTGAACCTGGCCTTTCCCGCAGAAGCCGCCCTGCCCTTCGCGCAGTCCTTCATCGGTATGATGGCAGCCTATGTGCGCCCGGCCCTGGGTCTGGGAGCACTGGTGACCCTGGTGATGGTGTTCAAGCCGCTGATCCTGGGTGTGGCGCAAGCTGCGCTGCTGTTGGTCAAGCCCCGCAAGTCGCTGGAGCAACGCATCCTGGCGCACAAGTTCAGCGGCAAGATGATGTTGAACCGCATGGCCAACGAATACAGCATGACCCAACCGAATTTTGCCGCCGAACTGCGCAACATGGCCGCGCGCGACTGAATAAGTCCCCGCCTGATCGTCGTTCGAGGCCCAACGGCTTCTGGTCGTGTAGTTGAAGTTTTGTAGTACGTACTGTGTCTCCTCCTCCCTCTTTAGGAAGGATTAGCCCCGCCAGCGCAAGCTCGCGGGGCTTTTTTTATCCACTGTGCGCGGCCTGTCAGGCGGCAATCGTGATAACTTGTCCACCCGCCCATCACCACAGCCTTACCGCAAGACATCATGTGCCAGCTCCTCGGGATGAACTGCAACACCCCCACCGATATCGTCTTCAGCTTCACCGGCTTCGCCACCCGCGGCGGGCTGACCGATCATCACCGCGATGGCTGGGGCATCGCCTTCTTCGAGGGCTCCGGGGTGCGCACCTTCGTCGATCACCAGGCTGCGGTCGATTCGCCGGTGGCCGCGCTCATCAAGCGCTATCCGATCAAGTCGCAGCACGTCATCGCCCACATCCGCAAGGCCACCCAGGGCCGGGTGACGCTGGCCAACTGCCATCCTTTCGTGCGCGAGTTGTGGGGCCGGTATTGGGTATTTGCCCACAATGGTGACCTGAAAAACTTCACCCCCACGCTGGACGGGCCTTTCCGGCCGGTCGGTACTACCGATAGTGAACTTTCCTTCTGCTATATCCTGCAGGAGCTGCGCCGGCGCTTCGGCGATACCCTGCCCCTGCTGGCCGAGTTGCGTGCCGCGCTGCGCGAGATCGTCGACGGCATCGCCAGCCATGGCACCTTCAACATGCTGCTCTCGGATGGCTCGGCGCTCTATACCCATTGCTCCACCAACCTCTATTACATCGTCCGCCAGCATCCCTTCACCACCGCCAAGCTGTCCGATGAAGACCTCTCGGTGGATTTCTCCGAAGTCACTACCAGCCACGACCGGGTGGCCGTCATCGTCACCCAGCCGCTGACGGACAATGAAGTCTGGACGCAATACCAGCCAGGTGAAATGAAGGTCTTCGTGGACGGCGCCGTAGTCGACTGACACCGACCTGCCGGCGTGTCTTATCCACAGGCGAATTTTTCGCCAAGTTGAACCTGTCCACAGGGGAAAAAAGGGACAGGCCAGCGCCGCCTTTCGTGTTTTGCACAGGCTGTTACAAAAAAACCTGACCCTCCCGGCCAGCTTGTCTTTTCCCCAAGCCTCCTACTCTGTCCCCCTATCACCCGCCCGCGAAGCGCCTTCAGGGCTGCTAGTTTGAAGTCGCTGCTGCGCAGCCTGTGGATAGATGAGCTTATTGGGGCAAATATGCCGATTCGCCTGTGGATAACTTAGGTTTACCAGAGTAAAATGCGTCCCTCGTTTCGCGCCCGGACGACTTCGTCCAAGGCCCGTCCGCTGGACGCGGCAAGGGGCGCCGCAATCATCCGACAAGAAAGCTTCATGGAAAACTTCTGGCAAGCCTGCTCCCACAAACTCGAGCAGGAGTTGACGCCTCAGCAATACAGCGCCTGGATCAAGCCGCTGGTGCCGCTCGACTTCGAAGACGGGCTGCTGCGCATTGCCGCGCCCAATCGCTTCAAGCTGGACTGGGTCAAGACCCAGTTCGCCAACCGCATCACGGCGCTGGCCTGCGAGTATTGGGATGCGCCCACCGAAGTGCAGTTCGTGCTGGACCCGCGCGGCAACCAGGGCCGCCGCCCGGCCGCGGCCAATGCGCAAGCCAATGGCGGTGGCGCCAATGGCTTGGGCTTGCCCAACCACGAACAACTGCACCTGGATCCGGAACCGGCCCAGCCGGTGCGCGCGGTCGCCCCGCGCCAGGAACAGTCGCGCATCAACCCGGTGCTGACCTTCGACAACCTGGTCACCGGTAAGGCCAACCAGCTGGCGCGCGCCGCCGCCACCCAGGTGGCCAACAATCCCGGCACCTCGTATAACCCGCTGTTCCTGTATGGCGGCGTGGGTCTGGGTAAGACCCACATCATCCACGCCATCGGCAACCAGGTGCTTGTGGATAACCCGGGCGCCAAGATCCGCTACATCCACGCCGAGCAATACGTGCGCGACGTGGTCACGGCCTACCAGCGCAAGGGGTTTGACGACTTCAAGCGGTATTACCACTCGCTGGACCTGCTGCTGATCGACGATATCCAGTTCTTCGGCGGCAAGAGCCGTACCCAGGAAGAATTCTTCTATGCCTTCGAAGCCCTGATCGCGGCCAAGAAGCAGATCATCATCACCAGTGATACCTATCCCAAGGAAATCAGCGGCATGGATGACCGCCTGATCTCCCGTTTCGACTCCGGCCTGACGGTGGCTATCGAGCCGCCCGAGCTGGAGATGCGGGTGGCGATCCTGATGAAGAAGGCTTCCGCCGAAGACGTGGTGCTGTCCGACGATGTGGCCTTCTTCGTGGCCAAGCACCTGCGTTCCAACGTGCGCGAGCTGGAAGGCGCGCTACGCAAGATCCTGGCCTATTCGCGTTTCCACGGCAAGGACATCACCATCGACGTGGTCAAGGAAGCCCTGAAGGACTTGCTGTCGGTGCAGAACCGCCAAATCTCGGTGGAAAACATCCAGAAGACGGTGGCCGACTTCTTCAACATCAAGGTCGCCGACATGTATTCCAAGAAGCGCCCGGCCAACATCGCCCGCCCGCGCCAGATCGCCATGTACCTGGCCAAGGAACTGACCCAGAAGAGCCTGCCGGAAATCGGCGACCTCTTCGGTGGGCGCGACCACACCACGGTGCTGCACGCGGTGCGCAAGATCGCCGCCGACCGCGCCAAGAGCCCGGAATGCAACCACGAGCTGCACGTGCTGGAGCAAACCCTGAAGGGCTGAGTCGGCCTTCCAACGGCTGTATATGAACAAACTGACAATGCCGCCTGCGTCTTGCCGACCAGGCGGCATTTCTTTTATCCACAGGTCTGGCAGAGGTGAAGAAAAACGCCGCTGTGGATAACTTGAAAAGCGCCGCCTGCGGCGGCATATCGTAGTGATATCCGCCCGACAAAAGCCCTGGCTTTTTTGACCTGATTTCCCCTTCTCACCTCCATGGCGCTCTACTCCGAAGAGGGGATGATTGGTACAATGGAAGACGTTATTTCGCAGGCGGACGCAAGGGCCGACCACGGAGCAGGAAATCCGCGAAGTATCAAGGAAACTTCGAATAAATACCCGGCAAGATCCGGCAAAAGTATTCAAATGTTCTAAACGTGTAGCCAAGTGGTTCTGGCAGCCCGGCTTTGTCAGGCGCAGGTGGACAATGTCAGGTCGCTGTATCACCAGCTTTTCGGGAACGGGTTCTTAACCGGTGTGGCCACCGGTCATGCACATGCAGGAGCGTTGCGTATTTCAGGCAGGTTGCAGTGCAAGCAGCTGTTTTTCACCAGAGGAGGAACACGCGCGACATGGGCAAGACCAAAGGCCGACCGACGGCGCCCTTTAAACCACTATTAGCAAGGACAAACTGACTATGCAATTGGTTAAAACCCAAAGAGACACGCTCCTGCGTCCTCTGCAGATCGTGAGTGGTATTGTCGAGCGTCGGCACACATTGCCGATTCTGGCCAATATTCTCATTCGCAAGGACGGCGAGAAAGTGTCTTTCCTGTCTACCGACATCGAAGTGCAGATCACCACGCACGCCGACGTCGGCTCCGGCAGTGAAGCGACCGCCACCACGGTGGCCGCCCGCAAGCTGCTCGACATCCTGCGCGCCCTGCCGGATTCCGGTGAAGTCTCCATTTCGCTGTCCAACAAGCGTCTGACCGTGCAATCGGGCAAGTCCCGCTTCGCCCTGCAGACGCTGGCCGCCGAAGAATTCCCGACCGTCGCCCAGGCCGAGCACTACAACGCCCAGGTCAACCTGCCGCAGAAGACCTTGAAGCACCTCTTCAACATGGTCCATTTCGCCATGGCCCAGCAGGATATCCGTTACTACCTGAACGGCCTGTTGCTGGTGGTGGAAGGCAAGAACGTCATCGCAGTGGCCACCGACGGCCACCGCCTGGCCTTCTGCCAGGTCGAGACCGAAGAGGATTTCCCGCGCCAGGAAGTCATCATCCCGCGCAAGACCATCATCGAGCTGCAACGCCTGCTCGACGACAGCGATGAAGAAGTCCAGCTGCAGATCGCCAACAACCAGGTCAAGCTGACCTTTGCCGACATCGAGCTGATCTCCAAGCTGGTCGAAGGCAAGTTCCCCGACTACACCCGCGTGGTGCCCAAGGGCTACAAGAACAGCTTCACCATCAGCCGCGACCAACTGCTGCGCTCGCTGCAACGCGCGGCCATCATGACCAGCGACAAGTTCAAGGGCGTGCGCTGGGTGATCGCTCCCGGCAGCCTCAAGATCAGCTCCACCAACGCCGACCAGGAAGAAGCGGTCGAAGAACTGGAAATCGACTACGGCGGCGACACCGTGGACATCGGTTTCAACGTCAGCTACCTGCTGGACGTCCTCAACAACCTCAAGAACGACTACGTCAACATCGCCCTGGGCGATGCCAACTCGTCGGCCCTGATCACCATCCCGGACAACGCCGACTTCAAGTACGTCGTCATGCCGATGCGGATCTGAGCAGCACCGCTCCACGCGCCCGAGGGGCCGTCCCAGACGGCCCCTCGGTTGCTTTTAAGAATTCCAAAGATTCGTCCCGCGAATTCCGTTTTTTGCCGTTCCCTAGTCGTTTGGCTAGCATTTTCAGAAGGTAACCATGTCCTCCAGCCCCGCAGACAACACCAATTCCGCGCAACAAAGCTATGGCGCTTCTTCCATCCAGATCCTGGAAGGCCTGGAGGCGGTGCGCAAGCGTCCCGGCATGTACATTGGCGACACCTCTGATGGCACCGGCCTGCACCACCTGGTGTTCGAAGTGCTGGACAACTCCATCGACGAAGCCCTGGCCGGCTATTGCAGCGAGATCCACGTCACCATCCACGCCGACAACTCCATCTCGATTACCGACAACGGCCGCGGCATCCCCACGGGCCTGAAGATGGACGACAAGCACGAACCCAAGCGTTCGGCCGCCGAAATCGTGATGACCGAACTGCACGCCGGCGGCAAGTTCGACCAGAACTCCTACAAGGTCTCCGGCGGCCTGCACGGCGTGGGCGTGTCTTGCGTGAACGCACTGTCGAAGAAACTGAAGCTGACCATCCGCCGCGACGGCAAGGTGCACGCCATGGAATTCGCCAAGGGCATCGTGCAGAACCGCGAGCTGGAAATGGTCGATGGCGTGCAGGTCTCCCCCATCAAGGTGGTGGGCGAATCCGACAAGCGCGGCACCGAAGTCCACTTCTGGGCCGACGAAGAAATCTTCACCCACGTCGAATTCCACTACGAGATCCTGGCCAAGCGCATCCGCGAATTGTCCTTCCTCAACAATGGCGTTCATATCAAGCTCTCCGA
This sequence comes from Herbaspirillum sp. B65, assembly GCF_000333555.1. Classification (NCBI taxonomy): domain Bacteria; kingdom Pseudomonadati; phylum Pseudomonadota; class Betaproteobacteria; order Burkholderiales; family Oxalobacteraceae; genus Herbaspirillum; species Herbaspirillum sp. B65. Next base: position 10,042 of record NZ_BADI01000746.1, read on the forward strand.
CCAGCGTACCGGCAAGGAAGAAGACTTCGCCTTCGAAGGCGGCACGCGCGGTTTCGTCGAATACATCAACAAGAACAAGAGCATCCTCAACCCCACCATCTTCCAGGCCACCGGCGAGAAGCAATCCGACCAGGGCACGCTGGTGTCGGTGGACGTGTCGATGCAATGGAACGACGCCTTCAACGAGCAGGTGCTGTGCTTCACCAACAACATCCCGCAGCGTGACGGCGGCACCCACCTGACCGGCCTGCGTGCCGCGATGACCCGCGTCATCAACAAGTACATCGAAGAAAACGATCTCGCCAAGAAGGCCAAGGTCGAGATCTCCGGCGACGACATGCGCGAAGGCCTGACCTGCGTGCTGTCGGTGAAGGTGCCGGAACCGAAGTTCAGCTCGCAGACCAAGGACAAGCTGGTTTCCAGCGAAGTGCGCGGCCCGGTGGAAGAAATCGTCGCCAAGACCCTGACCGACTTCCTGGCCGAAAAACCCAACGATGCCAAGATCATCTGCGGCAAGATCGTCGAAGCCGCCCGCGCCCGCGAAGCCGCCCGCAAGGCGCGCGAACTGACGCGCCGCAAGGGGGTGATGGATGGCTTGGGTTTGTCCTCCAAGCTGGCCGACTGCCAGGAACGCGACCCGGCCCTGTGTGAGCTCTACATCGTCGAGGGTGACTCCGCAGGCGGCTCGGCCAAGCAAGGCCGCGACCGCAAGTTCCAGGCCATCCTGCCGCTGCGCGGCAAGGTCTTGAACGTGGAGAAGGCGCGCTTCGAAAAGATGCTGTCTTCCGAACAAATCACGACCTTGATTGCCACGCTTGGCACCAGCATCGGCGCTGACGAATTCAACCCGGACAAGCTGCGCTATCACCGCATCATCATCATGACCGACGCGGACGTCGACGGCGCCCACATCCGCACCCTGCTGCTGACGCTCTTCTATCGCCAGATGCCGGCGCTGGTCGAACGCGGCCACATCTACATCGCCCAGCCGCCGCTCTACAAGGTCAAGGCCGGCAAGGATGAGCGCTACCTGAAGGACGACTTCGAGGAAGCGCAATACATGATGCAGATTGCGCTTAACGATGCCGAGATCAAGCCGGCTGAAGACGCAGCGCCGATCAGCGGCGAAGCGCTGGTGGAACTGGCACGCCAGTACAACACCGCCAACGCCATCATCATGCGCCTGTCGCGCGCCATCGATGAATCTGCATTGAATGCCATCATGACCGGTGGCGTGGTGCTGAAGCTGGCGAACATCGAAGAGGCCACCGCGACTGCGGAAGAACTGAAGAAGGCCATCAACGACATCAACATCGACGTGCAGGCGCGCGTGGATGAGCACAGCGAGAAGGTGGCGCTGCATATCCATCGCCGCCAGCATGGCAACATCAAGGCCACCGTGATCGATGCGGATTTCGTGAGTGGTCCGGATTACTTGCAGCTCTCGAATGCCGCTGAGACCTTCAAGGGGCTCATCGGCAAGGGCGCCATCGTGGCGCGTGGCCAGGGTGAGAAGCGCAAGGAATCGGTCATTACCGAATTCCGCCAGGCCATGGCTTGGTTGCGTGATGAGGCCGAGCGTGGCGTGAACAAGCAGCGCTATAAAGGTCTGGGCGAGATGAATCCTGAGCAGCTGTGGGAAACCACCATGGATCCGACGGTGCGCCGTTTGTTGAAGGTGCAGATCGAGGATGCGATTGCTGCGGATCAGATCTTCATGACGCTGATGGGGGATGATGTGGAGCCGCGTCGGGCGTTTATTGAATCTAATGCGTTGCAGGCGGGGAATATTGACGTTTGATGCTGCTTGTAGATAGCCGCATATTGTGAGAAAAACGCCCTCATAAATTGAGAAATTTATGAGGGCGTTTTTTTGATAGAGAATTCTTATGCAAACATGTATTGTGCTCTGCAGAGCATTGAATTATTAGTGAGTTTCACGATGCCGTTCCGCTCTACATCCCTTTGGAGGGCATGGCCGGAGTGCCGAACGATGACATATGGCCAAAACTGTGCATATGCTTTCCGGGCGCATCGATGTTTAACCGCTCTTCGGACTACCCTCTAATCGACTGACTTGGTAGGCGGCACGGCCCAAAAAATACAAGACGTTCTTGTCGATTCGTTCGCCCAACAAGAGGATTTCGTTCTTCCTCTTTTCCAGTGTTTCAAGGTATTTCTTTTCTTTGTCCTCATGACCATTAAGGCGCCATACGAAAGAGCTATGCCGGAACAAGGCCAGTAAATTTTCAATCTCACCATGCTCCTCAAAGTAATCCCACAGTGCCAAGTGTGCGCTCGTAAAGAGTGCCCCAAAGCGTTCACCATAGAAATAATGGTACGCCGCCATAAGTCGCTTTAAATCTTCTTGCTCAATAGTCCCAGTTTGTAAATAGCTGAACCTAGCCAGCTTGGTGACAGCACGATAAGCGTTGTACGTATCGTTCGCGGCAGTAGCGCTTTCGTAAACAGTTCGCAACGCTTTGATAGAATTCGGGTCCTCATGGCTCACTACTCGACTAAGTGTGAGATTGTTCGCGACCGTACTATGTCCTTTTAGTCGGGACTGCTTCTCCAACAAAAGCAGTTGAGGTGCATTTTCTTTGGCATCCGTCATTTCTAAGATGATTGAGCGTGCCTGCGTCGCATCTGCTGACTTAGGTGCCATTTTTATAATGGCCTTCGCCACTTCCATGGCGTCCTCGCTTCCCATCCTTTGTAGGCAAAGGGCCTTGTTGATTAACAACGTGCGTCGCGTATCTTGCAATTCCTCTGTCTCGAGCAATTCCTCGATTAGCGGCATTGCACGGTCATAGTCTCCAGTCATTCGTAACCCACGAGCCAGTTTCAACTTGAGAGCACGTCTCTCCGCTGTGAATTTCTCAGGAATAAGCGAAAGCATCTCCAAGGCGACCGATTCAACTCGTCGATATTGATTTGCCGAGAAAAGCGCATTGCAATAAGCGACGCATAGCTGTAACACAGATGTGACCACCGTTGGCCGGGTGCGTAAGCTCGCGTCGCCCAACAATCGCAAGAGCAGCGAATGAGGATTTCCCGACTGACCGTTCGCCTCTTTTTTAACAATTTGGGCGATTTTCGTTGCGTTAATTTTTCCTCCATTCCATGACGAGCCAAAGTACATATTCGCTGCGAGCGTCACCAACTTACTGATGTGAGCGGCGCTCATCCTAGACAACACGTACTCTCGCACCTGCGGTGGAATAAGCATCAGCTTCTGCGTCGGTGCGGGGATGCCATTTTGAGAGATAAGGTCGCTGACATTTTTCGTTTCGAGTAAGTCCAGTTCGTATAGATGCCGAGCGTGGTCCGAGAAAATGGGGCGAACAGGGTCAAGATGCTTTAATTCGGTGGTCGATTCGCCATACGGCAGTAACGCAAGAATCTGTAAAAGCAGATATGCTCGCTCTGATAATGGGTTCTTCCCGCTTTCTAACTCTGCGATTGTCTTAACTAACGCTACGGATACCCCCGTAACGACCACGCCACCTCTGCCTGACGATAGTTCGGGAGGGTCAATATCTTCGATATTTACGACCTGCAGTTCTCTAATCAATTGGTCGGCACGCGCGATAAGTCCTTCAGTTTTTCGGAAGACCTGGGAAACGAAGTGCCCTGTAATAGGCTCTGAAATCGCGCTGCGTTGTGCCTCCAAATAAAGGCGCATATCGGGCTCGTCCAGAAGTCCCAATTTGGTCGACCAAATCTCGGTATTCTTTGGCAGGCTCCAGCTGGCAACGAAGATGATGGTCTGCGGAAGATAGCTTTTAGCAATTTCTAAGAAATACTTAACATCCTCTTCGATGTGAGTATCGGAGCCATCACCCAAGCTTGTAGGTGCCTCATCAAAGAGCAACACTGAGGGGCCGCCGTTCACAAGTGCACGGCAATAGTCAGTGAATGAGCATCCCATTTTGCTGGCGAACGCGTCCAGAAATGAATTCCTATCTTCGTATTCGCTCAAGTCAATTCGATAGACTGGCTCTGATTCGCGATTTAACCGCTTTAGTACGGACCAAATGAACCCTTCTCGACCGACACCCCAGTCCGCGCCAAGCCAGGCGATTCGGTCTTTATTTAAGGCGGCCACGCACTCTGTCTGTTCGGCCGCACGTATCTCCACGTGATGTAGAGCGCGAGTCAAGCGCATCCGGCTATTCGCCAGTACCGTCATCCCTTTCGAGCTTTCGACGCCGGTCGTCAAATCCGCGGTTTGAATTACGCTCTCGGTCGGCGTATTTAAGTGACTACTATGCCTCCCGAGCTCAAGGACAAGATACTCTTCTCCAGGTATCAAGTCGAAGTTATGATTTGGTGCTATTCGGTCGCCATTGAGCCGTTCCATCCTGAACCTCGGCCACATCTTCCATTTAGCATCGTCGTCGTCGACAGTTATACGATTAAAGGAATAGCCGTGAACGCGCTCATGCTGCACATTTCCTTCTGACCAATGCTCCAGACCAAATAGTGACGATGCCTGAATCGAACGCTGTTGAGGGCTTCCGTTCAACGAGTAGGTATAAGACATCGCAGAATGCATGTGCCCATAAAGGTGAGCGACAAAGCGGCCAGGTTTGTAGATGTCTTTGCTGAAGTTGTCACGCGACGAGGCATGAAGCCAATCAGTAGGGTGATGCGTGACGAGGAAATTGAAGTCATTCCTCTCGCACCAAGTCGGTGGGTCGAAATCTGTGATTGCAGCCAACTGTTTGGGGCTGACTAGAAGCTTTCCAGCGTAGTCAGCACCTGTTAGTTGAATGAACGAAGAGTTCAAACCGACTAGGCCGATTTTGAGACCATTCACATCGACGACGCTAGCGCAGTCACCCGGCAATAGGCCTTGCTGCCCTCTAGCGACTGGAATCGTCAGTCCAGAGTACCATTTGGTGAAATTGGCGAAGCTGCCCTGAAGACGTCTG
>NZ_BADI01000745.1:0-911 GCF_000333555.1 Herbaspirillum sp. B65
TTGAGGTCTTTGAGGCATTGCTCGATCAGGGCGCGCGCCATGCGCGAGTCGTCTGCGCCCAGCACCACCGAACCGGCTTGAGCTTGAGTTCGGTATGCCCGGGCGGCGGGCTTTGCAATTGTTCCTTGACCGGCGAGACCATGTTGAGGATCTGCTCCACGTCCAGCACCTGCACCAGGCGGCCGCCATCCTGGGCCGAGTCGAGCCGGGCGATGCTGGTGACCACGCTGCCGGAGGCGTTGGAGTCGGCCGGCAAGACCTGACTCCAGTCCAGGCGCACGATCTCTTCCACCGACTCCACCGCGAAGGCCTGGGTATGACGGGCAAACTCGGTGATGAGCAGGATGTTCATGCCATTGCCGGGCTTGCAGCCAGCCACCGCCGGCAGGTCCACCACCGACATCACCTGGCCGCGGATGTTGACCATGCCCAGCATCGGCGAGCGCATCCCGGCGGCGGCCGTGATGTCCATCATCGGGACGATCTCGCGGATCTTGAAGACATTGATGCCGTACAGTTCGCCGGGTTTGTCGGTGCTGCCATCGGGGGTGCCGAGGCGGAACAGCAGCAGCTCGAACTTGTTGCTGGAAGTCAGGTTGGTGCGTTCGTCGATCTCTTTTTGAAAGGCATCCATAGCATCCTCAAAGGGTCAGAATTGTTCCCAGTCGCCGTGGTCGGCGCTGTCGTGTTGGCGTTTGCTCGAGGCATCCTTGGTCGGCCCGGCGATGATCTTGGTACGGGTTGCTGCCAGGGCCGGGCGACCCGGGGTGACATCGCGTGCTGCCTTGCCGCGCAGTGCCGCTGTGCGGGTGGGGGTGGCCACCACCGGTGCCGGTGCGTGGCTGGCATCCAGGCGGAATACGCCGACCGTCTGGCTCAGGCGTGCCGCCTGTTCTGCAAGGCCTGCCGCA
>NZ_BADI01000744.1:0-12989 GCF_000333555.1 Herbaspirillum sp. B65
GTCCTGAGCACCGACGAATTGAAGACCTACGTTGACGCTCATGCCCCGGCCTCGCCCATGCGTCGCGNNCAGGCGGTGCAGCCCAAGGCGCCGCAGCAGCAGGGCCGGCCCTCGCTGCGCTGGGTCGCGCTTGAACTGGCGCCGCTGACGGTGGAAGACAACTTGCGCCAGTTGCTGGCGCGTCGTCTGGTGCGCGAGGGGCGGGTGGAGGAAGCCCTGCCTTACTTCCCGGATGAACGCGATGAACGTTTCGTCCAGAGCAGCTACGACGACCAGGGCCGTGAAATCCCGGTCACCTGGCGCCTGCGCGCCAAGGCCCGCGAATACGGCCAGGCACTGGAGCGCGCCCACCACGCCTGGCGCGCCACCAGCCGCGCCCAGGGCTGGTATGAGGCGGCCGTGATCGCACGACGCCAGGGTATGGAAATCATGGGCTATGAACAGGGACCGGATTACGCCATCTATGGCGGCAGCTATGCGGGGGGCGCCGGTCGGGGCGTGGGTCTGTATCTGGATGAAACCAAGCCGGTGGCGGACACGCCCCAGGCACGCGCCCAGGCCGACCTGCCGGGGCCCCTGGTGACCGCGGGCGAGCGCCAGCGTTACGCGGCCAGCGAAGCCAAGCCCTACCAGCGCTTCCACTATCGCGCCATCGCTGCCGGCTATGCCATGCAGGCCGCAGACGAATTGCCGGCGCGCTCGCAGGCCTTTGCTGCGGTGCTGTGCCAGGGTGTCAATTTCGTGGCCGATGATCCTGCGCGCGCACAGCCGCTTTACCTGCGCTACGTCAAACAGGGGGCCGCCGTGCCATTCTCGGTGGACTTCGGGCAGAACTGCGTGGAGCCGGATTTTGCGGCGGCAGCGCGCTTCCCGTATCGCCAGGCCTGGCGCGCGACGCGACATTGGGTGGGGCAGCATCGCGCCGTGAGTGCGGCGCTATTGCTGGCGCTGGTGGTGGGGGCTGGTTGGGGCGCGGCGCACTGGCGGCGCCAGCGCCGCGCTGTATAGAAACGCTAAGAAGGCCCTAGTTGACCAGTTCGCGCTTCAATTCGGAGATCAGGGCCGGGTTGAGGGCGCCGGCACACAGGAAGGCCGGCCACTGGCCCTTGACCAGGTTCATCTCGCGTTCATCGCGGCATAGCAGGATCACGGGCACATCCGCCAGGTTCTGCCGGGCCTTGAGGTAGTGCGCCAGGCGCAGACCGCTCATGCCGTCCATGGCCAATTGCGCCAGCACCACGTCGGGCCGGTCCAGCGCGATGTGCTCGATGGCATCGTTGCCGTTGCTGGCGATCTGGATGTCGATGTCGTTGATGGCCAGCCATTCGGTCAGGGCACGGCTGACCTCGGGCTGAGGCGTAGCGATCAGGGCGGTCTTGTGCATGACGGGACTCGACAGATAGTCAGTGGACAAGCTCATCATGCCCTGGGGGCAACAGCGCGGCCATCGGGTTTTTCCTGATGGCCGCTGGTGACTAAGCCATCTCGCTCATCGCCTCGCAGCTTTCGGCACAGCGGCGGCAGGCTGCCGCACATTCCTGCAGGCCGGCATCGTCACTGCAGCGGTCCTGGCATTGGCGGCACACCTGGGCACACACCGCGCAGATCTGGCGGCAATACTGCGAGCCCGCCAGTTGCCAGTTGGCCGAGAGCTGGCATAACTCGGCGCATTCCACCAGCAGTCGCACATCGTCTGCGGCCAGCTCCTGCGCGGCTGCCGGGCTGATGCCAAAGGCTGCCTTGCGGCAGGTATCGTGACATTGCTGGCAGGCTTGCATACAGGTGAGCATGGAAGATGAGGACGAACTCATCTGCTGGCTGGACTGGTCGACATTGCCGGTGTCGAAAACGGTCTGGGTAAGATTCATGATGCGTTCCTTGTATGGGTGGGGATGAGCGATGTTTGCAGACATGCTCAGGTATTGACGATCTCGCCGCCATTGGGATGCAGCACCTGCCCGGTCATGTAGGAGGCGCCTTCGGTGGCCAGGAAGACATAGGCCGGCGCCACTTCGTCGGGCTGCCCCGGTCGGCCCAGCGGGACGTTCTTGCCGAAGCTGGCGACTTCTTCCTCGCTGAAGCTGGATGGAATCAGCGGGGTCCAGATCGGACCCGGCGCCACCGCATTGACGTGGATGCCGGCGGCGGCCAGTTGCTGCGACAGCGAGCGCGTGAAGGCCACGATGGCGCCCTTGGTAGCGGCATAGTCGACCAGGTGCTTGCTGCCGCGATAGGCGGTCACGGAGGTGGTGTTGATGATGCGCGCACCCCGGGTGAGGAAGGGCATGGCTTCCTTGACCATGTAGAACATCGAGAAGATGTTGGTGCGGAAGGTATGTTCCAGCTGCTCCTGTGAAATCTGCTCGATGCTCTTGGCCGGATACTGTTGGGCCGCATTGTTGACCAGCACGTCCAGGCGACCATAGGCCTCCATCACCGCGCGCACGGCACTGCGGCAGAACTCGGGCGAACCGACGTCGCCCGGCAGCAGCAGGCAGGGGGCATCCAGGCCCTGTACCTGCTGCTGGGTCTGGCGGGCATCCTCTTCTTCATCCAGGTAGACGATGGCCAGGCGTGCGCCTTCGCGCGCATAGGCCAATGCCACGGCGCGACCGATGCCGCTGTCGCCACCGGTGATGAGCGCCACCTTGCCGGCCAGGCGCCGGCCGGGTTCGCCGGCCGGTGCGCTGTGCGGGCGCGGCTGCATCTGCTGCTCGCTGCCGGGTTGATGGGCTTGATGCTGGGCGGGCACGCCCTCGGGTCGGGTATCGCTCATGCTGTCCTCCGTGATGTGATCCCCCATGGTAGGAAACCGGCGTGGCGCAGTATGTAGGCCGGCGCCGTGATGTGGACGCGGCGCGCGGATGACGGCGGTGCAGGAGGGACTGAAGATGAGTCGCTGTTGTCGGTGGGAAATATGATCCACTTCGGTGGACCCTCTTTCAGTCTTTCATTTCGTCTGTCTCGTGGAGGATGCACTACGCCTGTTACTTGAAACGGCTCGTGTCACAGGCTCGTCATCCTGTCGCCCATCAGCGACACAGTCACATTGTTGTCACAGGAATGAAATATGATCCGCGGTCTATCCAAAATCACGACGCGGGCGAGTACGGTGGAAAGTCATTTCAGTCTGACTCCGGTCATGGGGAACAAGTTGTTCCAGCCGACAGCAGGTGCGCTGGCGGTAGAGGTGCCGGTAGTCCAGTTCGATGAGAACAATGCGACCGTGCTGGAAATCTTCGGCCAGCACAAGGAACTGGTGAGTCTGCCAGTGGTGGAGCAGCAGCGGCCGATCGGCTTGATCAGCCGGCATATCTTCATGTCCCAGATGTCCAAGCCGTATCACCGTGAGCTGTATGAGCGCAAGAGCTGCATCGCGTTCATGGACAAGAATCCCCTCATCGTCGAAGCCGATACCCCCATCGAAACCCTGGGCGCGCTGGCCGTGGCCTCGGGGGACAAGACCCTGGCCGATGGCTTCCTGATCGTCGAGCAAGGTCGCTTGGTCGGACTGGGCGCTGGTTTGGCGCTGATGCGCGAACTGGTGGCCATGCAGGAAGAAAAAAACCGCCAGGTCATGCAGAGCATCGACTACGCCAGCGTGATCCAGCGCGCCATGTTGAGCACTTCGCGCGCCGCCATGAGCCAGGCGCTGGCTGATGCCTGCCTGGTCTGGGAGCCACGCGACGTGGTCGGTGGCGACTTCTATCATTTCGAAGGCCATGCCGATGGCTGGTTTGCCGCCGTCGGCGATTGCACCGGCCATGGCGTGCCGGGCGCCTTCCTGACCCTGATCGCATCGTCGTCGCTCAAGCAGGCGCTGGAGCTGCACGGCCCGCATGATCCGGCACGCCTGATGCGCGAGGTCAATCGCAGCATGAAGCGGGTGCTGGGCCAGCATGGGCAGGCCGACAAACCTTCCGAATCCGACGATGGCATGGATGCCTGCTTCTTCTGGTTCGACAGCACTACCCGTGCCCTCACCAGCAGCAGCGCCAAGATGCCGCTGTTCCTGTTGGTGGCCGACGGTACCGAGGTGTTGACGGTGGAAGGCAAGCGCGTGGGCCTGGGTTACGTCGACACCCCCGAGGACATGCAATGGGACAACCACAGCCAGGTGATCGAACCGGGCGCCATGGTGTTCGTCTGCACCGATGGTGTGATCGACCAGATCGGCGGCCCCAAGCACATCGCCTTCGGCAAGCAGCGTTTGCGGCGCACGTTGCTGGAGCATGGTCGCCTGGCGATGCCGGCGCTGGGACGCATGGTGATGGATATCCATGCGCATTACCAGGGCAGCCAGCGGCGCCGCGACGATATCTGCTTTTTCGCTGCCCGTCCGGGCGGCACCTCCCTTCAAGACAGTCAACACGGAATACAAGCATGAACGGTATCCAGCAGGAGTGGGCGGAGTTCCACAGCTATGTCGCCCGGCGCGACATCGTCTTTTACTACGTCGGTTATTTTTCCCAGACCATCATCGCCGCCATGGCCGAGGCCGTGAAGTTGCGTGCCGAGCATACCGGTGCGCTGGCACAGACACGACGCAAGCTGTTTTCTTCCTTCATCGAGATGGCGCAGAATATCGTTCACTATTCGGCCGATCTGCATGAAAAAGAGGGCAAGGTCACCGAGCCACCGATGCGCCATGGCGCCGTCTTCATCACCCAGACCGATGGCCACTATTTCCTGCATTGCGCCAATCCGGTCGATGCCGACATGGCCGACAAGCTGCGTGTCAAGCTGGAACACCTGCGCTCGCTGACCAATGATGAGATCAAGGCCGCCTATAAGGAAATGCTGCGTTCCGATACGCCGCCCGACAGCAAGGGGGCCGGGCTGGGCTTCCTGACGGTGGCGCGCGATGCCAGCGCGCCGCTGGACTTCGAATTTTCGCAGCCTGGCGCCGATGGCGAGCAGACCTTCTATCTCAGGGCCACCATCTGATGGCCAACTTTCAGGCGGGTGCCAGTCAGGCCCGCCGGTATCCGGAATCAAGACATCATGGACAATTTATTCATCGCCGCCAGCGCCAGCTCCCCTGAAGTGGATTTCCGCTTCGACCAGCGCACGCTTTCGCTGAAGGGCGAATCCTATCCCGAGAATGCCGCCCAGTTCTGGGGCGACATCATCACCTCCCTGCGTCGCTTCCTGGCCGATGACCAGGAGGGCAGCTCCATCACCGTCAACGTGGCCCTGGCTTACTTCAACAGTTCCAGCACCAAGATGTTGTTCTCGTTGTTCGATGCCTTGAACGAGAAGGCAGAAGCCGGCACCGAAGTCGTCCTCAACTGGTATCACGATGAGGAAGACGACACCATCTTCGAATTCGGCCAGGAGTTGCAGGAAGACTTCGCCGCGCTGGTCTTCCACGATCACGCGGTACAGAGCTGATGGAAGAGGTCGACCTTTTCCACGCCGAAGCCCAGGCCTTGCGCCGTGCCTCCGAGGTGCTGGCCGATGCCGCCAGCGATGCGGCCGCCCATCGTGCCGCGCTGGAAGAACTGGTGCAGCACTATGGCCAGTTGATGCGCCAGAGCCGTCGCCTGATTTCGCGCAGCGACCGCACCGAGCGCGAACTGAACCTGCTCAATACGCGCCTGAAGCAGTTGAGCGACGAGCTCGATTACAAGGCCAGGCATGACAATCTCACCGGTGCTCTCAATCGCGGCGCGGTATTTGAACGGGCGCACCAGATCCTGGAACAATCCTCGATGTCGCTGATCGTGCTGGACATCGATTTCTTCAAGCGCATCAACGATGAATTCGGCCATCCCACGGGCGACGCCGTGATCCGCGAACTGGTCGGCCGCTTGCGTACCACCCTGGCCGACACCGGCGTGATCGGACGCGTCGGGGGCGAGGAATTCACCATCCTGCTGCCGGACATGGTGCTGGAACAGGCGGTGGTCCTGGCCGGCAAGATCCGCCAGGCGATTGCCGGCGAGCGCTTCCAGTGCCTGCCGGCGCGGGCGGTCACCTCCAGCTTCGGCGTGGCCTGGGCCGTGGCCGGCAGTGATTTCGAAGACGCCTATGCACGTGCTGACCAAGCCTTGTACCAGGCCAAGCGCGGCGGTCGCAATCGGGTGGAGTCCGAGGATACGGTGGCCGGTTAAGGCGTTGCATCCCCGCAGCGGGGAGGGGTCTGCGGCGCCTGAGGCCGCAGACCGGGACTTCTTCAGTAGCGCGTCATCGCCGCCACCAGCGCGGCCAGGGAACCGGCATTCATCTTGCGCATGACCTGCTGGCGATGCGCCTTCACGGTACGTTCGGAGGTACCCAGTTCGGCGGCGATCTGCTTGTTCAGACGCCCCTTCACCAGCCGCTCCAGCACTTCGCGTTCACGCCGGGTCAGGGTCTTGAGGCGTTCGTGATGTTCCTGCCGCTGTTGCATCTGCGGGCCGGACTCGTCAAATGGCATCAGCGCCCCTCGAAATGCCGCCACCAGTTGCTCGCGCAGCATCGGCTGCTCGTGCTTGCCGGCGCCGGCATCCATGTCGCTGTGCTGGCCGCTCGACAGCGCATTGCTTCTGGCTTCTTGCTGCATCATGGCCGACGGTTCGCCGGTGATGACAATCAGGGGCCGGCCTGTTTCACGTTGATCCAGCAGCGAACGCAATTGTGGGGCGTCCACGTCCTGCATATGAACTTCCAGGACCAGTCCGCGTGGCGTACCTCCGGTGGCCTGCTGCAGGAACTGGTCGGCCGAGGGGTGGTGGGCGACATGGAATCCGGCGGCTTCCAGCAGGCGGACCAGCGGTCCACCCAGCGAATCTTCACCACCAACGATGTGAGCGAGATGTGCAGTTGTCATGTTTTTCTTCCTTGACCGATCGGACGCATCGAACGGAGCTAATGGGCTTCACCGCCCCTCGTTGCGGCAGCCTGGGCACCGGATAACGAGGACATGCGGGAAGAAAAACGCAGTTTCGCTGTGATGTCGAACTTGGTCGACAAAAACCAGAATTCAGTAGGGATAGCTCGAAAAAATTCTAGATGACAAGCCAGCCGGTTTTGTCCGATGGCCGCTGACCCCTGGTGCGATGGCAGGTGTCGGAGCCAGGGTAGGCTGGGGAGGGGCGGGAAGAGGTCGATATGAAGATTAATTCTGCTGCCGCCCGGCCCAGGCGGTCTGGCCTGGCGCGGGGAAGGTGCTGCTCATGCCATGCTGACGTTTAGTGCAACAGTATCCTGGCCTTCAAACGGCATTTCATCAATCACCTCGAAGCGCCGCAGGCGCGCCAGGATGGCTTCGTCGAGGACGTGTCCTTTGTGNAGCAGCAAGACCCCCGAGTGGGTGCGCAGATCCTCGGCCAGTTTCATGCCCACACGCAGATCTTGCGGTGATAGCAGTCTGGTCTGCTGTTCCAGTTCCAGGCGCTGTTCTTCCATCATGGCGATGAAGGTTTCCACCACCAGTGGATCGTAGCGATGGTTGGCATGGGAGCGCAGCATGGCCAGGGCCTTTTCGACCGAGACGTTGTTGCTGGTGATGCCGCCATTGCACAGTCCTTCGAAGTCACGCACCACGGCCAGGATGCGCGAGCCTAGCGGAATGGCATCGCCCGACAGGCTTTCCGGCACGCCGCGGCCATCGTAGCGTTCATGCTGGTGGCGGATGATCTCGCCGGCCTCGGCCAGGGTCGGGATCGGCGTCAACAGCATCTGGCCCTTGACCGGATGCCACAGGAAGCGCTGCAGTTCCTCGCTGCTCATCTTTTCGATGGGCTTGCGCACCAGTTCATCGGACAGGTCCAGCTTGCCGATGCCATGCAGCATCCCGGCCATCATGGCGTCCTTGGCGTGATGGCTGGTCATGCCCATGCGCAGCGAGAGCTGTTCGCACCAGCGGGCTACCCGCGCCGACTGACCAGTGGCCAGGCCCGCGCGCAATTCGCTGATGTCGGAGAACACCTGCATCATGGCCAGGAAGGCTTTCTGCTCTTCTTCCTGGCCGCTTTCCAGGAACATCACGGTCTGCCGCAGTTCTTCGGTGCGCGCCTGGACCTGGCGTTCCAGCTGGCGATTGAAGTCGGCCAGTTGCAGGTTCTGCTCGCGCACCTTGCGTTCCAGCGCCATCTTTTGCTTGCGCAATTGCTGTTCTTCCAGCGCATGGGTGACCGTCATCAAGAGCTCGCGGTCGTCCCAGGGCTTGGCCAGGTAGTGGTTGATGCCACCATCGTTGATGGCCGAGATGGTGCTGCCGATCTCGGAATAACCGGTCAAGAGGATGCGCATGGTGGCCGGCCAGCGCTGGCGCACCTGGGCCAGGAACTGGGCGCCGTTCATGCCGGGCATCCGCATGTCGGAGATCACCAGATCGACCTCGGCGCTGGCCAGGATGTCCAGGCCGGCTTCGGCGCTGGTGGCGGTCAGCAACTGATAGCCCTGGGGCCGGAAGGTACGCTTCAAGGCCGACAGGATGCTCTGCTCATCGTCCACCAGCAGCACGCACGGCGGCGGCAGGGCGAACGGGTCGGCTTGTTGCAGGGTCTGGATTTCCTGGCTGTGGATAGCGCTCATGATGCTTCTCCTGGTTCGCCCAGGACGCCAACAGGCGTCTGGACGCTGGCGGGATCGATGGGCAATTCGATCCGAAAGGTGGTGCCTTGGCCCGGTTCACTGCAGACATGAATATCGCCGCCATGCTTCTTGATGATGCCGTAGGACAGCGACAGTCCAAGGCCGGTCCCGCTGCCGACCGGCTTGGTAGTGAAGAAAGGTTCGAAGATGCGGTTGATGTGTTCCGGCGCGATGCCGTGGCCGGTATCGCTGATGCTCACGGCCACCCGGTCGCCATGCCGTTCGGTGCGGATGGTCACGCTGCCGCGTTCGCTGATGGCCTGGGCGGCATTGACCAGCAGGTTCATGAAGACCTGGTTCAGTTCCGAGGCCAGGCACTTGACCATGGGCAGTTCGCCATATTGCTTGACGATGTTGACCTTGTACTTCAATTCGTTGTTGGCGATGTTGAGGGTGCTGTCCAGGCCGCGATGCAGGTCGGCCATCTGCCAGTTGCTCTCGCCGGTGCGCGAGAAATCCTTGAGCGACTGCACGATGTTCTTGACCCGTTGCAAGCCTTCGTTGGACTCGGACAAGAGATCGGTGACGTCTTCGCTCAGGAATTGCAGGTCAGCGCGGTCTTCGAAGGATTGCAGTTCGGATTGCGCCACGCTGCTGGGCAGCTTGCCACCAGCCACGCACTGGTAGAGCTTGATTCCTTCCAGGAGCGTGGCGACATAATTGCCCAGGGTATTGAGGTTGGCGTTGACGAAGCCGATCGGGTTGTTGATCTCGTGCGCCACGCCGGCGGCGAGCTGGCCGATGGAGGCCAGTTTTTCCGACTGCAGCAACTGCGCCTGCGCCATCTTGAGTTGCTCGATCAGGGCGCGTTGTTCTTCGGCCTGGCGTTGCAGGGCGTCTTCCAGTTGCTTGCGCCCGGTGATGTCGGTCATCAGTCCGATCACTTCCAGCGGGGTGCCGCTGGCATCCCGGATCAGGCGCAGCGTGTCATGCATCCACAGGTAGCTGCCGTCGCGGGTACGGAAGCGGTATTCATAGATCTTCTGGTCTTCCACGAACAGCATGGCCAGGCTGGAAAAGATGTTGGCGGTGTCGTCGGGATGGATGTGATTGAACCAGAAGTTGGGATCGTCCAGCATTTCCTGGGGCTCGTAGCCCAGCACCCGGGAGGCGTTCTCGCTGACGAAGGTCAACCGGAAATCGCCCGAGGGCACACTGCTGTAGATGATGGCCGGGGTGTTGCCGATGATATGCCGGTAGCGGGCGTTGGATTTCACCAGGGCCTGGATGTCGGGAGCCCCATCCACAGTGGAGCAACGGGCGCACTCGCTGGCCATCAATGCATCGCAATGTCCCATGATCGCCTCCCTCAGCGATAGCTCCGGATCAGGGGCCGGAGCACAGCCCCGTGTTCATGCTGTGCGGCCCATGATCAGTGCCTGCAGCTTGCTGCCCAGGCTGGCCGGCCCTACTTCGCCACGCTGCATGGCCAGACGTTCGCTTTCCTTCGTCAAGGCACGATAGGCCTGCTCTGCAGCCTGGATTTCGCTGCGGCTGGGCTTGGTGCGCACCGACATGTAGCCGGTGCATACGCCGCGTTCCCAGATTGGCGTGACATTGGCCCTGACCCAATAGAAGTCGCCATTCTTGCAGCGGTTCTTGAGCAAGCCGGTCCAGGGCTGGCACGCCTTGAGGTGGCTCCACAGGTCGGCGAAGATCAGCTCCGGCATGTCCGGGTGGCGCACGATGTTTTGCGGCGCACCGATCAGTTCTTGCTCGGTAAAGCCACTGATGGCAATGAAGGCAGGATTGATGTACGTGATGCGGCCCCCGGTGTCGGTACGGGAGACGATGGAGGCGTGGGCATCGATGTCGCGCTCATGCTCGGTGACTGGCAGGTTGAGGCGCATGATCAATTCCTGAAAAATTGATGGGTGGAATCATTAAAACACAAATTCATTTAATTTGCTGAAAAATGATTGCTCATGTGCGCGGCCAGGGAATCCGTTGTGCCGTTCCAACTGAGTTGTCATTCGGAAAAGTCCGCTCGTGCGGTCCCGCGTTATTGCGCTTAGTCCTTGAAAATGAAGGGAAAAATAAAATCGCGCAGAGCTCAGGAGAAGATTTCTTCCCGATGTGCGGGAAAATGTGTAATAACGCCATAAAATGTTTAAATTGATTTATTTGTTAATTTCAGCTCTAATGATGGGCATTAACTGTGCAGTATGTGATGTGTATCGGCCTTTGACGGGGAACAGGGGCTAGCAGGAAGGAGCGGATGTGAAGAATAAAAGCAAGGTAGTGGCGCTGGCGCTGGTGGCCACGGTCGTTGCCGCCATCGCACCGGTGGTGGGAATGCTGTGGCTATCACGCCAGGCGGTGAGCCAGGCCGAGCACGAACGGCTGGCGCGCTATGCCCAAACCGTGGTGGAACGCGCCGAGAGCACCTTCCAGGCCACCCAGCGCTCGCTCAAGAGCCTCTCGCCGCTGCTGTTGCATCCCTGCTCGGATGAGCATATCGCGCAGATGCGCATGATTGCCGTCTATTCCAATGCCATCGAGGAGATGGGGTATTACGAATACGGTCAGCTCAAGTGCACTTCCTGGGAGCGCAATGTACAGGCGCAGCGGCGTGCGCAGCCAAGACCCTTGTTTACGACCCGCGAGGGCGTGGGCGTGGCGCCGCAGCAGCCCTCTTTCGTTGCCGGTGGCCCCAGCATGATGTCGATCCAGTACGGTTCCCACGCTGCCCTGGTACATCGCGATCGTTTCGTCGACGTGGTGCTGGAAGATGGCGTGCACGTGGTGCTGGCGCGCAATGGTTTCGGACAGGTGGCCCAGTACGGGATACCGATCGACCCCGGCATAGCGGCACATGCGCTGCACGGCGTGGGGCAACAGGATGTCGATGGTTTCTTTGTCTCTACCGTCAGCCGCGATGGCTGGACGGCGGCGGCCATCATCGATGGCCAGCAGGTGCTCGACAGCATGACCAGCGAGCAGCGCTGGTTCCTGCCGGTGGGGGTGCTGCTGGGACTGGCCTTGGTGCTGCTGGTGGTGCGCGTGTCGCAGGCGCGCCTGTCGCCACTGGCCGAACTGCAACTGGCAGTGCGCAAGCGCGAATTCATCGTCTGTTACCAACCCATCATCGAGCTCGATAGTGGCCGCTGCGTGGGCGCCGAAGCGCTGATCCGCTGGAAGCGCCCGGATGGCAGCATCGTGCGGCCCGACCTGTTCATTCCCCTGGCCGAGGAAAGCGGCCTGATCCTGCCGCTGACCGACCTGGTCATCGAAACCGTGGTGGCCGAACTCGGCGCCACCCTGCGCGCTGACCGTGCCCTGCACGTGGCCATCAACGTGGCGGCCCAGGACATCAAGACCGGTCGCATCCTGGAAGTGGTCGGCAAGAATCTGGCGGGCACCGATATCCGTACCGAGCAGATCTGGATGGAAGCCACCGAGCGCGGTTGCATGGACATCGCTTCGGCCCGCGTTACCCTGGCCCGGGCGCGCGAGCTGGGACACTCGATGGCGCTGGATGACTTCGGTACCGGTTATTCCAACCTGCAATACCTGCAGGGCCTGCCCATGGATGCGCTCAAGATCGACAAGTCCTTCGTCAGCACCATCGGCACCGGGGCGGCCACCAGTGCCGTGATCGATCACATCATCGCCATGGCCAAGAGCCTGGACCTGTACATCGTCGCCGAAGGCGTGGAGACGCTGGAACAGGCCGCCTACCTGAGCCAGCAGGAGGTCGACTTCGTGCAGGGCTGGCTGTTTGCCAAGCCCATGCCGGCTGGTGAGTTCGTCGATTTCTATCGGGCCACCTTGGCCGACTATGGCACCGGGCCGGAGATCATTCGCGGGCCGTATCCGGCCAACGAGCCGGCCTCCCCGCTCAAGCAGGTGTGACGGGGCGGTATCGGCCAGGCGCTTCTGTACCTGGCCGAGGGCGCGCTCATGTCTTCCCTGGCACGCCCCCTTGTTGGCGCAATGCCAGGGCCAACTCCTGATCCATGCCCGACATGTGACGAATCAGCATGGCCGGGATCATCCCCATGACGATGTCCACCAGCGGTGCGTTGCCATCCTCCAGGTAAGGCCGCAATCGATGCAGCAGCGCCAGCAGTTCGGCGTGATCGCGGCGATGGGCGTGCAGGCCGGGGTAGGTGATGTCGTCCATCATCTTTTCTTCTTCCCGGAACCCTTCTTCGATCTGCGCCACCAGCGCCGAATAGCCGCTGGCAAAGCGTTCTGGCGGCACCAGGATCAAGGCCGAGATGCTCTCCAGCACCTGGCGATGCTCGGCATCCATCTCGGCCAGCAGGGCCGGGATGCGCTGGTTCAGCAGGGCGGTGTCCACAGACGGGGGCAGCGCAACATCGGGATCGGCAGTATGGGCCATGGCCAGCCTCCTGGGGCAGGGCGCGACCGAACGCTGGTCGGGGCGGAGACATTCATGT
>NZ_BADI01000743.1:0-4371 GCF_000333555.1 Herbaspirillum sp. B65
GATCAATCGCTTGATCAACCCGACTTCCGGCCGCGTGCTCTTGAATGGCCAGGACACCTCCGGTATCGATGAAGTGGAACTGCGCCGCCACATCGGCTACGTGATCCAGCAGATCGGTCTGTTCCCCAACATGACCATCGAAGAAAATATCACCATCGTCCCGCGCCTGTTGGGCTGGGACAAGAAGCGCTGCCAGGAACGCGCCACCGAGCTGATGGCCATGGTGGCGCTGGACCCGAAGAAATTCCTGAAGCGCTATCCGCGCGAACTGTCCGGCGGCCAGCAACAGCGTATCGGCGTCATCCGCGCCCTGGCGGCCGACGCACCGGTATTGCTGATGGATGAACCCTTCGGCGCGGTCGATCCGATCAATCGCGAATCGATCCAGAACGAGTTCTTCCAGATGCAACGCCAGTTGAACAAGACCGTCATCATGGTCAGCCACGACATCGACGAAGCCATCAAGCTGGGCGACAAGGTGGCCGTGTTCCGCGCCGGCAAGCTGGTGCAGTTCGACAATCCCGATACCCTGCTGGCACGCCCCAAGGATGATTTCGTCGGCGCCTTCGTCGGCCAGGATCACACTTTGAAGCGCCTGCTGCTGGTGCGTGCCGGCGAGGCCGCCACCACCCCGGCCACGGCCCAGCCCGATGTCTCCTGCGATCAGGCCCTGGCGCTGATGGATGACCAGGATGCGCGCTATCTGACCATCATCGATGCCGACAACCGCGCGCTGGGCTATCTCACCCGCCGTGACGTGCGCGGCAATAGCGGCGTGGCCGAAGACAAGGTGCGGCCCTTCACCATGAATGCCGCACCGGACGAAAACCTGCGCGTGGTGCTCTCCAAGATGTACAAGCACAGCACCAGCTGGATGCCGGTCATCGCCAATGATGGCAGCTATCTGGGCGAAGTGACGCAAGATTCCATTGCCAGTTATCTGAGCTCTGGCAAGTCGCGCGGGATGGCGATGGCGGCTTGATCGCGCCAGAGGGCGATCTTCCCGAGGTGAAGGAAAAGGGAAAGAGGGCAATGCCGGGCCATGCGCCCGCATTGCCCTTGTTCATTGCGTCTGCTGGAGGTCGTCGAGGAAGGCCGCCACGATAGGTTCCTTGACGCTCTGACGGTTGGTCACCACGCTGATGCCGACCTCGTAGGATAGCCGCTCCCGGTTCAACGCCCGCATCTGCCCGCGCGCCTCGTAGTCGCGGCCCATCTCTTCGGGCAGGTAGCCCAGATGCTGGCCGGAGAGGATGAGCAGGGACATCGCTTCCATATTGCCGGTCACGGCCATGATGTTGCGCGGTTGCAGGGGCAGGTGTTCCGGCGGCACCGGATAGTCGCGCCAGGCCCAGGCATATTGCGCGGCCTGTTCCGGTTCGATCTCGCCGGGCTGCTCGAACAGTGGATGAGGTGGGGCGCAATAGGCCACCTGGCGTTCCTGCAGCAGCGGCGCGTATTGCAGCGCGCTGACATGGCGCCAGAAGTAACCGATGGCGATCTGGATGCTACCGTTCAGGAGCATTTCTTCCAGCTCGCCGGGCGTGCGCACCAGCAGTTCGATGCGCACCGCTTCATCGCGCTGGCGAAAGGCACGGATCACCTGCGCCAGCCGCGCATTGTGTTGCGCCGGCGTATGGCCCATCAGGCCGATGGAGAGCTTGCCGACCAGGCGCTTGTCCAGGTTGCGGGCTTCCATGCCGAATTCGGTGAGGGCGTCCATCATGCGCCGCGCAGAGTCGGCGAACTTCTCGCCCTTGGCGGTCAACTTGAAGCCGGCCCGGCCGCGCTCGCACAGACGAAATCCCAGGCGCGTTTCCAGCGTGTTCAGTTGCGCGCTGATGGTGGACTGACCGACATTGAGTCGGGCCTGCGCCGCCGAAACGCCGTGTGAGTCGACCACGGCCAGGAAGACGCGGATCAGGCGCAGGTCCAGATCGAAGACATTGTTGAGCATGGAGGAGGGGAGCAATGGCGCCGTCAAGGAAAACGCTGACCGGCGCTCATGCTCACTCTGAATGTTGGATTCCGAATATTCTTACTGGCCCGGCTGACGCCGTCAAATGCGGAATTGTCCGTCACGTCCGTCCAGACGAGGCCATGCTGGAAATCAGCGTGGCACCGCAGGATGTCTTATGGCCCTCGAACGCGACGGCCTTGCCCTCGATCAGTACCTTGGGATCGCCTTCCACGATCACGCAATCGTGATGGCCGGAGATGGGGCAAGTACAGTGATCGCCGACGCAGGCAACAGCCCGACCCATCACCGTTGATTTGTCTTGCCCGGTCACGACCTTGCCGCCGTGACTGGTAGCGTCACCCAGACGAATTACCCCGCGCATGTCATGGTTCCTCTTTTCTTGATGTCATTCAAATGGACTTCTGCCACCGTGATCCTTGGCCCAGGTGGTCTTGGTTGTTTCATCCGGCGGACTGACCATGATGATGCTGGCCATGCCGTTCGGACGACGGTTCACCGTCGCACTGGCGCCACCCTGGTGATAGCTGGCGATCAGTCCAAGACCGATCTGCACCATGGGTGAGCTGGTGCCAGTGTTGCCGATGCGCGCGCCG
The DNA here is from genome assembly GCF_000333555.1 of Herbaspirillum sp. B65. Lineage (NCBI taxonomy): Bacteria > Pseudomonadati > Pseudomonadota > Betaproteobacteria > Burkholderiales > Oxalobacteraceae > Herbaspirillum > Herbaspirillum sp. B65. Next base: position 2,575 of record NZ_BADI01000743.1, read on the forward strand.
ATGTCGTAGCCTTCCTTGACTTCGTCCGGGTGGGGTGCCGAGGCTCCCATCTGCATCAAGGCCTGGTTCAGCGGGATCACCCATTGCTTGTTGCCGGTGGTGTCGTAGAAGACGCGTTTGGGTTCGGTGGCTTCAGGCAGTCCGGCGATGGCGGCTTCCCAGCCTGCTTTCAGTGCTGCTGCTTGCAGTGCGGTCTTTAGCGGTTGGCCCTTGTCGTCGGTCAGCTTCACATCCACTGGGCGATGGAGATAGCCCAGCAGGGGAGCGCTGTCGAATTGCTTCAACTGCCAGTCGGTCCAGCGTACAGGAATATAAGGTGTTGGCTTGAAGTCGCCTGGGCCTTGGTTGCTGATGGTTTTCCATAGTTCTGGGAGTTGGGCTTGCCACCAGGTTGAGGACATTACTCCGCTTGCAGACGGGGTGCCGACTCCCGCTTCCTTTTCTTCTTTGATGAAATGAGCATTAAAGCTTCCGGGGCCGTCGTCGTCAGTATTACGCCAGAAAAAATTCCACAGCTTGACGATGTCGTATTCGGTGTCGTTCTTGTTGACATTGCTTCTTTGCTGGACAACATATGGCCTGATCAATTTATCGACACGATCAGACCGGGTCACAAGGAAGGCGCCGATGCTGTCTGGCATGGCGGGAATGACATGGCCTACTTCAGGGGTATCTACGTTGCCTGGTGTCTGCATCAGGGAGCGCGTCATGGAGCCATCCGCGCTGTATATCAATGCTGCCGGAACATCTGGATGCGTATCAAAGAAAGCGAATAGCCTTTCGATCATGGCTGCACCATCCTCGGTATTGGCATCTTCCTGCCACAACAGCAGTGTGACACCTAGGCTCGCTTCTTGACGCAAGCTGGCAAGATCGCCGGCTGGGCGTGAGGTCCGCTTCGATTTCGGGGGGTACCAGATGATTACAGGCAGCGGCCACTGATCGACTGCACGGCCTGCACCACGTTTAAAAGACAATCCAGTCACCGCGCCTAAATCTGATAAGCGCTGGTCGGCGCTATTTGTGTAGTCTCCCGGGTTCTGTGAAAGGTAAGTAGCGTGATTGTCTGCCTTCTTTTCAATAGCTCGCCATATCTCTTCGTCAGTGTCTTCGCCGACAACGATTCCCATGCCTCGCACCTCCAGCACAAATTTCTTTCCAGTTTGAGCGAGCATTGCTTGGCTCGCAGAAAGATGGCTTTCCACCGCTGCTGGAGCGGCCTGTTCCTTCGAAGCTGGATCTGTGGTTCCATTCGGTGAACGATGCATCCAGGCCCAACTTCCAGCGTAGGCCATCACTGCAACGCCAAGCACAGCCAATGCACTGTTACGAAGACTCGTTGCCATATTTGCCGTTACCTAGAATTTGCCAAGTCAGTTGTTCTCTCATGCAGCCGGTGTCGATGCAGCATTGCGGTGTTTTTTCATTGTCAGTCAAACGGGCTTCTGCCAGCGTGATTCTTGGCCCAAGCAGCCTTGGTTGCTTCATCTGGCGGACTGACCATGATGATGGTAGCCATACCATTTGGACGACGGTTCACTGTGGCGCTGGCACCGCCTTGGTGGTAGCTGGCAATGAGTCCGAGTCCGATCTGTACCATGGGTGAGCTGGTGCCGGTGTCACCAATGCGCGCGCCGATGTCATAGCCTTCCTTGACTTCGTCCGGATGGGGTGCCGAGGCTCCCATCTGCATCAAGGCCTGGTTCAGCGGGATCACCCATTGCTTGTTGCCGGTGGTGTCGTAGAAGACGCGTTTGGGTTCGGCGTTTCGGGCAGGGGGGCGACGGCTGCTCCCAT
>NZ_BADI01000742.1:0-867 GCF_000333555.1 Herbaspirillum sp. B65
CATGCCTGTGCGGCGGCCACCTCCCAAACGCGTACCGCCATTCACTGCGCACTTGCCGCCCATGCCGCCGGCGGCCCCCTCCCATCGTCAGACAAGCCCTCAGATGAACGCGCGTGCAGGTACTGCAGCGGCTCCTCGACGTGTGGCTCAGGAGCGATCCCCCATCTCGGGCAGCAGTGAACGGGCGCCCGCCAGTCCCAGCGATGCAACTCGCATGGAAGGCTGCCTCGTACTGCTCGATGGTCGAGAGCAGGGACACTCCGGGGAGGGCGACAGTCAGCCCGAGGACCGGCTGGGCAGCGCCGATGCGACACCGAATTTCGATACCGAGGCCTTGCTGGATCTGCTGCCCGTGCAGGCCCATAGTGGCGTCTTCGAGGTCATGCTGCCCAACGGCGAGACCCTGGCCGTGCTGACCGACCTGCGAGATTCCCTGGCCTCGTTCCTGTTGGCGGCCGGAAGTGACCGGCTGCGCGAGACCCTGCTCGGCAAAAGAATGGAACTGGAAAAGGGGCTGGCGCGACGTATGGGCAGAAGCGTGCGACTGGCCGTGCTCTAGCCGGCTGCCCCCTGACCCCCAGGGCAGGCGCCCACGATCAACCATGCAGCAGGATGCCCATTCATGACCGATACCGTTGCCGGCGATCTGACGAAGCAAGACCTCGGGTCTGCACCGCTGAGCGCGAATCCTCTCCTGCGCCGTGCGCCCAAGGTATCTGCCAGCCTGGCGGCATTGACGCGCAAGGTCGGACGTGGGCTGCGCATGGTGCTGCCGTCCCAGCAGGCCGAGCTGACGCTGCGCCTGGCCCCGGCGAGCCCGGGAGCGCAGGCGGCAAACGCCGCGGTCCTGCTGTCGGGGCAGCCGGT
>NZ_BADI01000741.1:0-1863 GCF_000333555.1 Herbaspirillum sp. B65
GGTCGCCATCATCGAAGGCGTGTCCACCACCTTCAATGCACAGCAGCGCACCCTGGGCTTCCAGGACGCCATGAAGGACGTCGGCGCCAACGTGGTGACCGTGCAGTCGGGCCAATGGGAAATCGACCAGGGCAACAAGGTGGCTGCCTCGATCCTCAACGCCCACCCGGATATCAAGGCCATCCTGGCCGGTAACGACAACATGGCGCTGGGCGCCGTGGCTGCCATCCGCGCTGCGGGCAAGACCGGCAAGGTGCTGCTGGTGGGCTACGACAACATCAACGCCATCAAGCCGATGTTGAAGGATGGCCGCGTGCTGGCCACCGTCGACCAGTTCGCCCAGCAGCAAGCCGTCTTCGGCATCGAGACCGCCTTGAAGGCGCTCTCCGAGAAGAAGCCGCAAAGCGCCCTGGGTGGCGTGGTCGAGACCAAGGTCTCGCTGGTCACCAAGTAATACTGACGCTCCCCGCGTCTTCTCTGCACAGTACCTGCGCCCGTTACCGGGTGCAGGGCTTTGCCCCTCTCTTCTTGCGCGCTACAGAACCATGCAGCCCAACGATTCCCCCTCCCAAGGCTCGCCCCTGCTGACATTGTCCGGCATTGGCAAGAGCTATGCCGCACCGGTGCTCGACGGCATCGACCTGGATCTGCATCCGGGCCAGGTGCTGGCACTGACCGGTGAAAACGGCGCCGGCAAGAGTACGCTCTCCAAGATCATCTGCGGCCTGGTCGATGCCAGCGCCGGTGCCATGACGCTGGACGGCCAGCCTTTTGCACCGGTCTCGCGCACCCAGGCGGAAAGCCTGGGGATCCGCATGGTGATGCAGGAATTGAACCTGATTCCCACCCTGTCGATTGCCGAAAACCTGTTCCTGGAAAAGCTGCCACGCCGCTTCGGCTGGATCGACCGCAAGAAGCTGGCCGAGGCTGCCCGTGCGCAGATGGAAGTGGTGGGACTGGGTGAGCTGGATCCGTGGACGCCAGTGGGCGACCTGGGCCTGGGCCACCAGCAGATGGTCGAGATCGCGCGCAACCTGATCGGTAGCTGCCGCTGCCTGATCCTGGACGAACCCACGGCCATGCTGACCAACCGCGAGGTGGAACTGCTGTTCTCGCGCATCGAGCGCCTGCGCGCCGAAGGCGTGGCCATCATCTACATTTCGCACCGCCTGGAAGAATTGAAGCGCATCGCCGACCGCATCGTGGTGCTACGCGATGGCAAGCTGGTCTGCAACGACGACATCGGCCGTTATTCCACCGAACAACTGGTGCAATTGATGGCCGGTGAATTGACCAAGGTCGATCTGGACGCCGAGCATCGCCGCATCGGCGCGCCCTTGCTGCGCATCCGTGGCCTGGGGCGGGCACCGCTGGTGCAGCCGGCCAGCCTGGCCTTGCATTCCGGTGAAGTGCTGGGCATTGCCGGCCTGATCGGCTCGGGCCGCACCGAACTGCTGCGCCTGATCTTCGGTGCCGACCGCGCCGACCAGGGGGAAGTCTTCATCGGCGACAGCCAACAGCCCGCCCGCATCCGCAGCCCCAAGGATGCGGTCAAGGCCGGTATCGCCATGGTTACCGAAGACCGCAAAGGGCAGGGCTTGCTGCTGCCGCAAGCCATCAGCGTCAATACCTCCCTGGCCAACCTGGGGCAGGTCAGCCGCGCTGGCATGTTGGACCACGCCGCCGAAGCCAAGGTGGCTGGCGAGTTCGTCAAGAAGCTGCGCATCCGCAGCGGCAGCGTGGCGCAAGCAGCCGGTGAGCTGTCAGGCTTCATCATCGATGCCGACTGCGCGCGGGTAATCGAGCACGTCCAGATTGCGTTCGATGATCAGGGTCGAGATGCCATAGGTACCGAGCAGGTGC
>NZ_BADI01000740.1:0-1819 GCF_000333555.1 Herbaspirillum sp. B65
CCGCGCGGCGCGCATCGTCGGCCACGGCGGTGGGATTCTTGATGTCGGTGCTCACATTGTGCGAGGGCACCTTGCCGTGCGCATGGCAGGCAGCGGCAATCTCCAGCTTGGCGCGTCGCACCAGCGGATGGTCGAACTGTCCGGGCGAGCGCATGGCGCTGCCGGGAATGGCACCGTAGTGGGCCGAAACGAAATCCATCACGCCGAAGGACAGCGACTGCACCTGGGGCAGCGCGGCGATCTTGTTGGCATCGGCCAGTGCGCCATGGGTTTCGATGAGCACCTGCACCGGCAGGTCGCTGCGACCGGCGGCGCGGGCGGCACGGTTGATGCTCTCCAGGGCGCGCAGCACATCCTCGACGCCTTCCGGCTTGGGCAACATCACGTAGGCCAGCTCGCGCGCAGCGGCGCCGCAGATGGTGGCCACGTCCTGCTCGAAATGCGCATGGCCCACGTCATGCACGCGCGCGCCAATGCGGCGGTGGAGGTTGTCGGGGCTGGCGATGAGCGCGGCGACCAGTTCGGCGTGCGCGGCTTCATTGCCGGCGGCAGCGCCATCTTCGCAGTCGAAGGTGATGTCGAACAAGGGGCCGAGTTCCTGCTGCAGGGCCATCGACTTGCGCATCAGCTTTTCGGAGCCGGCGTAGTGATCGCATACCGGAAGCGAAACCGGCTGCTGGACACCTGGGAACAAGACCTGGGACGGATGCATTGCTGCGTAATGGATTGGGGTAGGGGTTGTCGAATCGATTGAGGTCGCAATAGGTCATGCGTAATACGTCATACGGCTGGTGCGGCAGCAGCAGACTGCTGCCGCACCAACCTCACATGGTCAATAATCAGCCGACCAGGTGCTTGACGCCTTCACGCTCTTCCATCAGTTCCTTGAGGGTGATGTTGATGCGCTCTTGCGAGAACTCATCGATTTCCAGACCCTGGACGATCTTGTACTCGCCATTTTCGGTGGTCACCGGGAAGCCGAACATGGTGCCTTCGGGGATGCCGTAGGAACCGTCGGAGGGGATGCCCATGGTGGTCCACTTGCCGTTGGTGCCCAGCACCCAGTCACGCACGTGGTCGATGGCGGCGTTGGCGGCCGAAGCGGCCGAGGACAGGCCACGGGCTTCGATGATGGCGGCGCCGCGCTTGCCGACGGTGGGCAGGAACACGTTCTTGTTCCATTCCTGATCGTTGATGGTGTCCTTCACGGAAGCGCCATCAGCGGTCGCGAAGCGGTAGTCGGCGTACATGGTGGGCGAGTGGTTGCCCCACACGCACAGCTTTTCGATGGCCGAGACCGGCTTGCCGATCTTGGCAGCCACTTGCGACAGGGCGCGGTTGTGGTCCAGGCGCAGCATGGCGGTGAAGTTCTTGGCCGGCAGGTTGGGGGCCGACTTCATGGCGATGTAGGCGTTGGTGTTGGCCGGGTTGCCGACCACCAGCACCTTGACGTTGCGCGAAGCCACGGCGTCCAGTGCCTTGCCTTGCACGGTGAAGATCTGGGCATTGGCTTCCAGCAGGTCCTTGCGTTCCATGCCGGGGCCACGGGGACGGGCACCCACCAAGAGGGCGATGTCGGCATCCTTGAATGCGGTCATCGGATCGCTGTGGGCGGTCACGCCAGCCAGCAGGGGGAAGGCACAGTCATCGATTTCCATGATGACGCCCTTCAAGGCCTTCTGTGCCTTTTCATCGGGGATTTCCAGCAGTTGCAGGATGACCGGCTGGTCTTTGCCCAGCAGATCGCCATTGGCGATGCGGAACAGCAGGGAGTAACCGATCTGACCGGCGGCGCCGGTGACGGCAACACGCATGGGGC
>NZ_BADI01000739.1:0-1177 GCF_000333555.1 Herbaspirillum sp. B65
AAGACCGGCAAGCAGCATCCTAGAGCAGCAAGTAGCATTTACCGACAGGCCACCATCATGAACACTTCCCTGCCGCTGTTGAACGTGATCACCGGCTCGCAAGCCGCCACCGGTGCGCGCTCTGGCAATCCTGCCGACAGCTTCACGGCCGATGTGCCTTTCAACCAAGTACTCAACAGCCAGGTCAGCACCCGCCTGCAGGACAACCAGGCACAGTCGCGCCAGGCCGAGCAAGCCGCCGCCAACCAGGCTGCTGCCAATCAGGCCGCCGCCAACCAGCAAGCGCAGGCCAATGCGAGTGCCAGCAAGAGCAACAAAACCGAAGGAAGTGAACAAAAAGACCAGGTCAGCGACAAGGACAAGGACAGCGACGACGACACCAGCACCCAGGCCTCGGCCGAGCTGCTGGCGTTGGTGGCCAATATCGCCCAGAACGCCGTCAAGCCGGTCAGTGAAGGAAAAAGCCAAAACACCGATGCCGACCTGCTGGCCCAGGCCAAGCGCGGCGGTGCCAAGCTGTCGCTGGCCGATGAACAGCAGGCCATGCTGGACAAGAAGGATGGCAAGGTCGACCTGACTGCCCTGCAAAACGCCATGAATGCCGCCAAGGGCAAGCAGGATGCCGCCACCGAGTTGGCCGGCAAGGGCAATGTCGCCGAAGCCAATGCACCGGTCCAGGCCGGCAAGGATGGCAAGACCGCCGTCGACCTGGGTGCCGCCAAGCTCGCCCCCAAGGACGACGCCACCACCCTGGCCGCACGCGCCCAGTTGAGCAAGGCCACGCCGGAATTGACCAGCAACGCGGCCAAGCAAGACCTGCCACAGGCCACGCCCACCCCAGTGGTGCTGCCGGCCATGCAGCAGACGCTGGCCGCCAACCAGCCGCAAGCCGTGTTTGCGCCGGCCTACAGCGACAAGATCCAGGCCAACGTCGGCAGCGCCGGCTGGAACCAGGCACTGGGCAGCAAGATCACCTGGATGGCCAGCGCCGGGATGCAAAGCGCCTCGCTGAGCCTGAACCCGCCCGACCTCGGCCCCATGCAAGTGGTGCTGAACGTGCANCACCAGCAAGCCGATGCCACCTTCATTTACGCCCAGCCGGAAGTGAAGCAAGCACTGGAAAGCGCCATGCCCAAGCTGCGCGAAATGATGGACAAGGCCGGCATTCAGCTGGGCC
>NZ_BADI01000738.1:0-1656 GCF_000333555.1 Herbaspirillum sp. B65
ACATCAGTATGGCGATCTCGGCCCAGCCCGCGCGTGCTGCAGATGATCGACGAACTGCAGGACACCACTGCCTCGATCTACTTCATCCCTGACATCTACATCTTCAACCTGATCCAGGCGCGCTTCGACTACGTGGGTGGTATGGCCGTGATGGCCATCTGCGAAACGCCGTTTACCGGCACCAACAATATCGTCAAGCGCTTGAGCGACCTGGTCCTGGCTTCCGGCATTCTGCTCATGCTGCTGCCGGTGATGGTGGTCATCGCCATCTGCGTCAAGCTCACCTCGCCCGGTCCCATCATCTTCAAACAGCGCCGCTACGGCCTGGATGGCGAAGAGATCGTGGTCTACAAGTTCCGCTCCATGACGGTCATGGAAGATGGTGGCAAGGTCACCCAGGCTACCAAGGGCGATATGCGCCTGACCAAGATTGGCGGTTTTTTGCGCTCCAGTTCGCTGGATGAATTGCCGCAGTTCTTCAACGTGCTGCAGGGGCGCATGAGCATCGTCGGACCGCGGCCGCACGCGGTGGCCCACAACGAGCTCTATCGCAAGCAGATCAAGGGTTACATGCTGCGTCACAAGGTCAAGCCGGGCATTACCGGTTGGGCCCAGGTCAACGGCCTGCGCGGCGAGACCGAGACGCTGGACAAGATGAAAGCCCGTATCGAATTCGACCTGGAGTACCTGCGCCGCTGGTCTCTGGTGTTCGATCTGTGGATCATCTTCCAGACGGTGCGCATGGTGATCAAGCGGGATAACGCTTACTGATGGGCCGGGCCTCTTCGCAGGGCAGGGGCAATAGGAGTCGGCCGCGTTGGCTGGCGCAAGTGATAGTAGAAAAATAGAGAGCTTGATCAAATGAAAATCGGCAAGGCAACAGGAACAACCTATAACAAGCTGACAGTCAAGGCGCTGGTCTCGGCCATGCTCTTGATTGGCCTGGTCGCCTGCGGCGAGAAGAAGTCGGCATCCTCTTCCAGCCAGGTGGTGGCCAATGTCGATGGACAGGAAATCACCATCCACCAGGTCAACAACGAACTGGCCAAGACCGGTGGGACGGAGGTGACCAAGCAATTGCTCGATGGGCTGGTGGCACGGCAATTGCTGGTCAATGCGGCCAAGAAGGACAAGCTTGATGCCGATCCAGCCGTGCTGGCCGACATGGAGCGTGCCCGCAACCTGGTACTGGCCCAGAGCTATGTGGCCAGCAAGCTCAAGGCGCCCACGCGTCCGCTGGACCAGGAAGTGGAAGACCTGTATCGCAAGAATCCGGACTGGTTTGCCCAGCGCAAGCAATATGAATTTGCGCAACTGATCATCGCCGGCTCGAACCTGACGCCTGAACTCAATGCGCTCATGGATCAGCCTGGCAAGCGCCTCGATGACGTCGCCACCTGGCTTGATGCGCACCATATCCAGTTCGCGCGTCAGCAGGTCATCAAGACCACGGCCGACTTGCCGCCGCAGATGAACGCCAGCTTGAAGAACATGGAGCGCGGCTCCTTGTTCGTGGTGATCGAAGGTCCCACGGCAATCCTGACGTCGGTGCAGGACGTCAAGAGTACGCCGCTGTCGTTGGCGGTGGCCACGCCTCAGATCGTGCAATACCTGGTCACGCAAAAGCAGAATCAGGCTTCCGAACAATTGGTAGAG